>CAZEFV010000118.1:1192-2518 GCA_964511595.1 uncultured Candidatus Peribacteria bacterium | reverse complement strand
AAAAGTGAGGATGAAAGAGATATTTAGTAATTGAAGTTAAAGGAAGCGACAAAAGAGAAGACTACAAAAAGGCACAAGAATATTACGAAAAATGAGATACAAAAATCTCTAATGATGTATTTGCAAAAGAGCTATGATTTAGAGCTTTCAAAGAGATAAACAAAGATTTTGAATATAGAATCACTTTTGAAGCCAAAATCCCTAGTGAGAAAGAGAAATTAGTAAAAGAAATTGAGAGTATTTAGTTTTAGTAAAAAACCATAATTATTTCTTCAACTTTATTACCATTTTCAGAAACCACTCCTCATACTTGTATTTTTCAATTCCTAGATAAATCAAAAAGATTTAATCAATTTTTATAATTACCTACCCATACATTTTTCATATCATAAGCATACCAATTAGGCTTTCCTATATCTATAAACTTTGATTTCTTCATTTCTCATTCTGATTTTCATCGCACTCCCAAAAACAATCATCTATCATCAATGATTTCTTTTGAAGTGACAAATATCACATATCAATTTGTTTTAGTCTCAGGAATAATAAATTCTGATTTATACTTACTTAAATAAGTTCGTATAATTTTATTATTATCAGTCTTAGTCTCTTGGTTTATATTTGGTTGTTCAGTTGGAACTATTGAAATAAAATCCTTTCCTCTGACTCAACTATTTATAGCTTCTTCTATATTTTCTCAAATAGAAATAGTATAATCCCAAGCAAATTGTTCAACTATATTTATAGCCCCCGTCGTTTCTTCAATATATCAGGTTCATTGATTGGAAGTATTGTCTGAATAATGTTTTAATATTCAATTTGATAGCCAAAGAGTAATTGAAACAGAAAACAGTAAAAATCATATTTTTCAATAAGATTTATATCACTTACTTTTTAAATATATTATCAAAAGTACAAACAAAACGACTGATGTTATAAACAGCCAAAAGTAATTATTGTATAATATAATTATTATTTCTTTCATAGTTTGTTTTTAATATGTTTTAAAATTATTTTAATATCCCATATAATCCATATTATAGCAACCAACAATCAAACCATACTTATTTTTTCTAAATATCTATTCCATATTGAGGATATTATTTGTTTTGCTGTTTCGTTGTAAGAACAAAACACAAATATAAACATTATAATTATCACAAACACTACTATAATTATCCATAGAGTTGTAGATATTTTATTTACTGTATCATCTATATCTTTAATTCTTTCTGACATATTATAAGTATATAAATTATTTAAAATCATATACTTATATAACATTATGCTATTATAATACAATATTTATATTTACGGTTTTTCTTC
>CAZEFV010000118.1:0-1182 GCA_964511595.1 uncultured Candidatus Peribacteria bacterium | reverse complement strand
TAATATATAAATATATAACTTATATAATAAAAGAATATATATTTTCAATATATTATAGCTATGTTTCTCCAAACCCATCCCCATAATATTCAAAAGCCCTTTCCACAAACCTATCATTATCTAATCTTTCAGTCTTTTCTATCTTCCATCCTCTAAAAATACCGTAAGTAGCAAAAAAGCGGTATTTTTTTACTTGTTGAATCTCCATAACTTCCGAAAGCTGAGGAATATCTAATTTGGAGAATTTGACTGCATATTTGAATACTTCCCCTATACCTTTGCGACTGTAATTATCCTTATTTACATCAATTTTTCTTATGGCTACCTGATAACTATCTTTTGTGATTTTATACCACTCTTTTTGTAGGTCTCTATTTGATTCAGTCCCCATTTTCTGAGAATATTCAGTTGGAATCTCTTTGTCAGTACAAACGAGCATATGAATATGAGGATGTCGCCCACTTTTTGGATTGTAAGTAATTTCTACAGAACTAACTATCCCATCAAAGCTATACATAAAACTCTTTGATTTATGTGTCTCCCTTTGGGAGTTTTTAAATCTCTGAGCCAATTTTTCTTTTGCCTTCCATAGCTTATCCATCAAAAAATCTAAAGATTGGGTCTTATTGTGCCTTACAGTCAAAGTGATGTGATACCAGTTTTTAGTATCCAATCAGAACTGAATTATTCAGGATTCGAATTTCTGTATCATCTTTATTGACCTTCTTGTTGCACAAGCAAGACAGAACTTATCATATTTACAGAAATTAGATTTATAGAGTCTCTTTTCTCCATTGAGATAATCACGAAAGATAAGAACATTACAACATTCCTTTATCCTACCTTTTTTCCATATAGACCCCAATAAATGAGGTTTATGCTCTTCTAAATAAGATGTGATTTCTTTTTTTTTCTTTTGGCTTTTTTCCATCTTATCAATAGTCCTTTGGATGATGTCTTCAGATAAAGGCATTGTTTTATATTGTTATAAGTTAAATATGAATAGAAGAATATTATTACAAAGGTTTGAAACTAAACAGTCTTTGCGTGAGGTCTTTAATGCTATGACTCTTTGAGAAGCTCTCTATAAATTAGTAGAGATATTCAAAGAAATAGAAGCGGAGAATAACTAAAAAACAACTCAAATTGCTTTGAGCGTTTTATTCCTTATTTGTATATGTT
>CAZEFV010000117.1:0-2572 GCA_964511595.1 uncultured Candidatus Peribacteria bacterium | reverse complement strand
AACCTTTAAAAAGAGTTTTTAATATCTCTGGACTATACCTTCCAATCGTTTTAACGTTGTCAAATAAATCTTTCGCTTCAGTTACATTTTTAATAGAAAGTTTCACCCCGTCAGAATATTCCACAATATTTCCGAGTTGATTTCCTTTTTCAAAAGCCTGAGTTATTTTTTTGAATGGATGCAAAAAATCTGTTTTCTGGAGCAATTTTTCCTGAATATTACTATATCCTCTCATTTGTTCCAAAAGTTGAGCTTCAAAAGGTGCCTTCATCCAAGGGAAATTAAATTTTGAAGCAAAAAATTTTCTCATCCTTCCAAGATCATCTGCTGCAGCATTACAGGCATTATTCATCGATCATTGGATAAGATTACCTGATTTCGCTTGGATTCATTTGAAATCTCCTGCTTGTCGTTTCGACTCACTTTGTAAACTCTTCAATACATCAGTTAAACCATTTTCTTTGAGAAGTTTTTCGACGGAAGGAAGATCTTTAGCATTATGCATAATATCAAAGATTTGCGCATTTTTTTGAGCCGTCTGCATAAGGTTTTCTAAATGTACAACTCCTACTTTCCCTTCTCCAGCAAACATTCCTGTTCATTGAAGAGAATGTTCCAATTGTTTAAACACTTGCAGTTCTTTTTGATAGTTTTGCATCACTCCTCCTTTCCGGTAAGCAAGCAATTTACCGACATCTCAAGAGTTTTTATCCATAAAAGCTAAAGAAAGAGTATGTCCGAGCATAGTCCCCAGATATCATGCGAGATGCCAGAAAACACCTCCCTGTCTATAAAGAACAGCTCGCATCGCTTCTCTCGAAGAAGTATTCATTTTCGAAACATGAGATTTAATATATTCAGTATATTCTTCTAAAGTTAATGATCCCCAAATAGTACTCATTCCATTGGTCAAAAGCCCTAAAGAAGTTAATCATGCATTAATTATTGCCTTACCTGAAGGTAAAATCGCTAAATTAAAACTTAAGTCACTTCGTGATGTAACGCCCGCTTCAGTCAACTGAATTCCCAAATCAATCATTGCTTTGGTCGGAATCATAAGTATTCAAAATGATTCATCAAAAATATTAAAAGACGTATTAGCTCAATCTTCATGAGCTTTTTGATATGTTTCTTTACTTTCTGTTGCTCTGGCAGAAAGCTGATGTCATCGCTCTTTTCGCCATTTTTCAAAAATAGGTGTAAATTTACTTTTATCAATATCTTTTCCTAATTTTTCCTCAAAATGTTTTCTCATCTGTTCTTTCACTTTATCGACTTGTTCTTTTGGTAAATTTTTGGCAGATTCGACCTTATCCTGAACGGCATCCTTGATCTTATCTTTAGCTTTATCTTTAAGATTTTCTACAGAATCAGAAATCTGATCCAAAGAAAAATTTTCAATATTTTCCAAAAAACCTTTCATTTTTGGTCAAAGGAAAGCTCCTGCAATTCCTAGTCCGAGACCTCACAGCACCCATTTTTTTCGTCCAGACATTTTTTTCTTATCGATATACTTTTCCTTAAGAAAGTTACAAACAGGATCAGCAAGTCGTGCAGAATACCAATGTTCTTCTAATTCATGTCTGACTTTATCGATCATTTCTTGTTTCTTTTTTGTAGTTTCTTCAGCTACTTTATCTTTAATCACCTGCGAGTCTTTTTCTTGTACAATCAATTCTTGCAGCTGTTGAATAGTTTTTTTATCTTCATCATTTAGGTCTTCTGCCTTTTTCTCTATTTTAGAAAGAATTTTAATAATATCATCTATATGATCAGAATCTAATTGATTGGCTGTTTCAATAGACTCTTTAAGCTTTGTAAGACTTCCTGAGTCTTGTACTTCCAATGACTTTAACCTCAGTAAATTATCAATATAAGACAGAACAAGCTGTTCATTTTCAGTTTTTTTTAACTGTTTTTTAATAGATTTTTTAAGAGTTTTTAACTCTTCTTGTGCAATCTTAATAATTTCTGCAGTAGTTTTTAAAGTCTCAGTATCTCACTTTATATCAACATCTGAGTTAGTTTTTTGTTCCTTCTTTATCGCATTATCTTCTTTTATTGCATGATCTTTTTTATCATCCTTGTGGTTTTTTTTATCACCAGAAAAAATATTAAAGGTATCATTCAGCATATCAAAAGCTTTTTTAGCCGCGGCAAATTGAATCATTAGATATAAAAAGTAGAAATAAAATACATTAAGTAGTCAATTGTAAATTAGGAGTTATTTTTTTTTCAACAGCATCTGAGACAAAAATCTCCATCTCTTTGACTTCATCATAGAGAACATATCACAGATAAGCATAGGTAGAGACAGCCAATCCTGTTTTAAGGACCTTAGCTCCTTTAGCAACTTTTGCTGATCTTGCAATCGCTGTTCCTCATTTTACAGCTCCTCTCACCGCGGTACCTCCCAGTCACAAAGTAACGACATCTAAAACAGTTGTTCATAATCAAATACCTGCCCTAACCCATTTATCACTACCTTCAAAATGCCTACCAGTAATAGGGCTTTTAGTAAAAGCAGTAATAATATCATAAATTCCTCCAGCAATAGGAACAAGTCCTGCTG
>CAZEFV010000116.1:0-2606 GCA_964511595.1 uncultured Candidatus Peribacteria bacterium | reverse complement strand
TGTAATTGTGATAATAATTGCTACCTTAAAAGCTGTTTTGTTTAACAAACTGTTTTGCTATTCCAATGCCATAAATATTGCTAATGAGAAATAAAAAAGCTCCAAATAAAAGCGTCCAAAAACATTCGGTATTATAGGGGAATATTGATATTCCTGACGGGATATTTAACGTCTCTTTCCCCAAAGCAAGATTCTGTTCTCGTCTTGTCTCTCCTAATTCTGTATTCTTTAGTGATGCATAGAAATTTCGAACCTGAAGATACCAATGCCCAACATTTTCGGAAGGATCTTCTCCCAAAATAGTTGTGTAGCCTTGTGTATAATTATGGTTTTCAAGGTAGATAAGTGCATTGTTCAATGATAATGCAGCTTGTGTTGTGTTTGAATTTGAAAGAGCTGACTTTAAATGATCTTCACAATTCCATTTAAAATCAAAGAAACAATAAATCCGAAACACTATGGCTGCTAAAACAAAAATAATGCCAACACTCTGCAATACTGCACCAAAAATAGTTTTCCCCATGATTTCTTTCCCCATTTTTAATCTCTTTTTTATATTTGTTAATAATTAATTATTTGTTTTAATGAAATTAAAATAATGATTTTTATTCAAAAGTCAAGAGAAACTTCATTTAAAAAAAAACGCTTGATTCGAAAGGAGCTTTCCTTACTATACACCTATTTACTCACTCTTACTCTCTATGTCTCTCTTTATAGATATTTCCAGCGATTATGTATATCTCTCAGATCTCACTTCGCTCGAATCGCCTCTTTCCCTTCCGAGGAATGGTATCGAAAAAGTTCTCTGAATGCAACTCATAAAAAGATATAAAAAACAGCCTTTTACTCAGGTTTATATCCTCAATGGTCCATGAGGATTCACTAATCTCCGTGTGGGATCGCTTTGTCTCAACCTTCTCAATACTCTCTTAGATAATCAGCTGAATTTCTTTTCTATTTCCAAGCCAGATCTCTATCAATTCGCCTATGATCAGGGATATTTTCAGCGTTTTGCGAGTATCTATATCGGTCAAAAAAACAATATCCGACTGCGAGACTTTCAACAAAAAACTTCTGTGTCAGTTCACCAAGAGAAAGTTTCGCATATCACCTTTGATCAGCTCGAATATTTTTTCAAAGATCAGCAAGAAAAGTGAATTCAGATACAAAATGCTTTTGTTCTAGATATCACAACGGATCCTGAATATTATCCAGATTTTTTATCTTCTTTCCCTCAAATTACTTATACGCAGATTCAGCAGTGGATAAATGAATATTTCCAGATCCATACTCCAATACCTACAAAGACAATTCAGGCAAATTACCTCATAGATCCGATAATTACACCACCTCGTGCCAACAAATAATCTTAACAAATAATCTTTTAATACTCTCAAAAAAGATAAAAAAATCAGAAAATAAACTTTTTTTACTCAAAAAAATCAAGTCTTCAACTATCCTTACGCGACCAAAAACGACAAAATCTCAATTTCCCCTTGATTTTCATTTCCAAATACATATAAAACAAAACACTGTAATCAGTGTAAGACTTATTTAGCTTATTTAACTTATTTTTTTACAATGGTAGGAGATACAAACGGAAGAAAGATTGCCCACATGCTCAAAAGGCTCACATGGCACCGTAAAAAATCCACTAAAAAATACGAAAACGCTATCGAGCGATATATTTTGACTCTGAGAAAGGAACAAAAACTCTGATCTGAGGATAAATGGATAATTAGAACCAAAGAAAAAGCTATTGCTAGACTAAAAAAATATGGAATTACTCCAGAACAAGTTAAAGCAAAATTAGCAAATAGAACATACAAAGATTTATCTTCTAATGTAGACTTCTAATGAGACTTAAGACAAATGCAAAGAAAAAGCTGAATAAGGCTTTGACTCGTGTAGAAAAAACCGTGATTATGGGAGTTCGTAGAGGAATTGAAATGCAGAAAAAACGACAGGCAAAAGTAGTAAATAGTAAAGCTGCAAAATAATTCTCCCTTATCCCCCAAAGTAAGGAAAAAATGAATCCCATCATATCAAAAATATGATAATTATTAAAATTTATTTCCCTTGAAAATAATTCAGATGAATTACGAAAGACTAAAGTCTGTATATGCTAAGCAAGGAGCAACAATCCTTCCAGTTAAAAAAGGAATGCAACTCGAAATCCAAGAAAGAGTAGGGGAAGGATCTACCCAAAGAATTTGGAAATTCAAAGGTTTGGTACTTAAAGTAAAAAAACCAAATCATCCAGATGGAACCTTCACTATTAGAGGTACAGCTTCAGGAGTTACTCTTGAGAAGATTTACCCGCTTTCTTTTCCTAATTTTGAGAAAGTGATCCTTCTAGATGAATTCAAAGCAAGAAAATCAAAACTCTACTATATGAGAGATAAAATTGGAAAGGATGCAAGACTTAGAAGTAAAATTACTGCAGATCGCAGAGAAATCGATTTGACTAAGGAATCTTTCTTACCTGAAGGAATATTGACTGAGAGAAAATCTATAATTGCTGAAGAAGCTCAACCTATTGAGACTCCAGTAGTAGAAATAACTCCTATCCAAGAATCAACACCTGTGGTAGAAGTAGAAAAAGA
>CAZEFV010000115.1:0-2619 GCA_964511595.1 uncultured Candidatus Peribacteria bacterium | reverse complement strand
TATGAGGAGCCATATTTGTTGCCATACCCACAGCGATACCCATCGTTCCATTACAAAGATGGTTAGGAAATTTAGTAGGCAACATAACAGGTTCTTGACGAGAACTATCAAAATTATCTCTCCATGCAACAGTATCTTGTTCAATATCTTTCAGCATCTCTTCAGCCAGCTTAGTCATCCTAGCCTCCGTATATCTCATCGCGGCAGCACCATCTCCATCAATTGATCAAAAGTTTCCTTGTCCATCTACGAGCGGATATCTCATAGACCAAGGTTGCGCGAGTCTCACCATCGCTTCATAGATCGAACTATCACCATGTGGATGGTATTTTCCCATTACATCTCCAACAATAGTCGCCGATTTCTTATGTTTTTGATTATGAAAATTTCCCTGCTGATACATAGAAAAAAGTATTCTCCTGACTACAGGTTTGAGACCATCTCTCGTATCAGGTAAAGCACGAGATACAATTACAGACATAGAATAATCAATGTAAGACTGAGAAATTTCCTTTTCTATAGAAAATTCGGTTTCTTTATTAAAAGTAGGAGTATCCGACATATCAACAAAAAATAAGATAAAAAAAACTATTTCACTAAATTCAAAAAAATAATACGAAAGTACCTAACACTTTCAAGACCAAGCTACTTGACATTTCAAAAACAAACAGGTAGTTTTGAATCGCAAGACTCCTTCATCTTGTTTTCTCTGAGCAATTCACTACAATCTACCTAATACCATCAATAAATTTTACCTTATCAAATTTTTTTTCTCTCATGAACATTTGACTCATCGGAGCTACCAACGTCGGTAAATCCACTTTATTTAACCGTCTCATCTGACAATTTAGAGCGATTGTCACCGACATCCCAGGGACTACCACCGACATCATAAATCACAAAATGCAGTTAGAGAACGGAAAAATCCTCACATTTTTTGATAGTCCAGGATTACTCGATTTTACGGAAGAGATCCCTTATATCGAACGAATTATTCAGCATTCTGATCTATTATTATTTCTCATAGATGATAGCATCGGTCTTAGTGCAAAGGAGCAACATATTTTAGATCTCATAAGAAAAGAAAAAAAACAAAGTCACACCTTTCTCATCATCAACAAACTTGACCTTAAACGAAAAGAAAGCGAAACAGAACTTGCATTAGCAGATTATTATACTCTAGGATTCAAAACAATCATTGGAATCAGTGCAAAAACAGAAAGAAATCTGATCGAAATTCACGATGAAATCCAAACTTATTATCAAAAACGAGCAAAAGAAAATCCTTGAGAAGCAATTGATACTAATCCAGAAATACAAAAAACAAAAATCGCAATAGCCATTTTAGGGAAACCTAACGCAGGGAAATCTACACTCATCAATACCCTGACTGGAAAACCACTCGCAAAAGTAGCTGATTACGCAGGGACAACGAGAGATTATCTCGTCGGAGAATTTACTTACAAAGGGAAAGAATACATCGCCTACGACACTGCAGGGATCAAAAAGAAATCACAACAACACGGAATCGAAAAAATCGCCTACGACAAAACCACGGCAATGCTTGAATATATTCGTCCAATTGTCATTTTTATGATTGACTGTACACAGGGAATCACGCACAGAGATATGACTCTCCTACAAGAAATCCACAATCTCGCACTACCAATCATCTTTATTCTCAATAAAGTCGATCTCGTCAATCCCAAAGGCATCAACGCCATGATTCAAAATACACAAAAATATCTCGATTTTGCAAAATATCTTCCAATTATTCCCATGGTCGCAAAAGATGGATCAGGAATTGAAGAGACCATGAAAATGGTCAATCTCCTCCAAAAAGAAAATCAGAAAAGAATTCAGACCAGAGACCTCAATCAGACACTTCAACACGAGTTTCTCCAAAGACCACCACGTTTCCCAAAATCCAAAATTGCGAAAATTCTCTATGCAACCCAGATTGCAGTTGATGCTCCGACGTTTATCCTTTTTGTAAATCACAAATCCAGAGTAAACTTCGCATTCAAAAAACGAGTCGAAAATACGATTAGAAGGCATTTTGGATTTATCGGAGTTCCGCTGGTTATCAAGTACAGAAACAGAGGAGAAAAAGGTGATTATCCTGAATATGAAGGAGGAGAAAAAATCCAATCAGAAGCAGAGAATCGAAATGAAGAACTTTTCGAAGAAATGAAATCAACTATTGCAGACGAAGATGAGAGTAAAAGTCCAAGAGAAGATAATCCCAAAAAACGCACGTCTAAATTACAAGAAAATACTGAGACTAATAATAAAGGGAAAAGAAAACGAGAAAAAAAATCTGAAAAGAAACCTCTTTCCAGTCAAAAACCTAGCCCATCCAGAGAAAAAAGGACTCCTCCCAAAAGAGATTCAAAATATTCCAATACTAAAGCTGGAAATCAAAAAAAGATAGATAAACTTTTTGATAAAGTATATGGAGGAAAAAAGAAAAAATAAAGCTTTTCAGTAAAAAGCAAAAAACACTCTAATTCTTAGAGTGTTTTTTATGATCAACCTATTCTCCACAGCATTTCTTATATTTTTTTCCACTACCACACGGGCAAAGATCATTTGGTCTGACCTTACTTTTAGTAGATA
>CAZEFV010000114.1:0-2662 GCA_964511595.1 uncultured Candidatus Peribacteria bacterium | reverse complement strand
ATCTGCTTGCTCCACTAGATTTAAATCCTTAGAGACTAAAATTACAGATGAGTTTTTTTGGAATTCTCTCAATGTTAGTCCCAGAATATAATCATCTGGAGATAAGGGCTGAGAAACATGGAGGATTTCATCCGGCATTTCCTGATTGGTTATGCTTATATATTTATACTTTCCTAACCCCTCCCCTAATCTCCTCCAACCATCTTTTTCCTTAAGATTTTTTCTGAGCAACGTGAGTTGCCGAATTACTTCGCGAGCGGCGAGAGATGTTTGACTTCCTCCACTTTTATGTTTATCTAGTTCTTTAAGAACGACCATCGGGATAATTATATCATTTTCCCCAAATTTCGATAAACACTTTGGATCATGTAAAAAAACATTGGTATCCAAAACGAAAGTTTTTGATTTTTCTAATGGTTTTTTTTTCATTTTTTTTCTCCTTGTGTTTGTTTGTTATATTTTTTTCTATTATAATTAAAAACACCAAAAAGTCAATGCCATTTAGCCTTTTTTACCAAAAAACATCTTTTTTTTAGATAGATACTAGCACTTCTCCAGTTTTATTGACCTGGCGCATCATATCAGGATAAGTATTTAATATCTGCCACAGGGAAGATTGAAATCTTGGGCTACTTCTTTACTAGATACGAGATAAATTCTATCATCATAAATTCTCCTCACTCCATAATAGGTGGAAATGCTTCCGTCTTTATTTACTATATTTACTAACGATAATATTTCTGTAGAATCAAGATTATATCCATCACATCTATAAGCTTCTGTTATTTCTTTTACAGTTATTGATTTTACATTTCCATACAGTTCTTTCATTTTATTTGGAGAAGGAGAGTCTTTGAAAAGCAAGCTTCGTGCGTCATCTCGTTTTTTTTGGTTTAGTAAATTGAAGTATTCTAAAACGATCTTCCTACCGTCATCATCTCTTCTTTCTCGGTCATAATAAGGGGATCCGATTCTACTTGTATCGTCATTTTCTCCTTTAAAGCAACGAACTAACTGTAACGAATCTTTTCCTGCTGAAGAAATTCTTTATTGCTTTCTCCATCTGTTTTTGATTTTTCAAACGTACGTTTCTTTCGTACGTTTCAAGTTTTTTTTCGTACTTTTTCAAAATTCCAGTCTTCCCAAGAACCATTTTTGTTCTTCAAGCATAATAATTCTTTTTTGCTATAAGCTCAGACTTTTCTTTCTGCTCATAGTATTTCTTGATTTGTATTATTGAAGTAAATTCTTTCATTAAGGAAAATACTCAAAGTATAAAACTTTGAGTTCACGCTTTTCTTTCTACACTGGGAATTATACTCGGACAAAATACGATTTCAAGAGATTTTTAAACTATTGGTTATCACATTTTCATACTAAACAACTTTATTTCCATTTGTCAATCCATAGAATATAGGGAAGGAAAGAAGCTAAAATGGCGTTTGAACTCTGACCTTTATTTTGACATTCGTTTACACAATGGATTATATTTTAGCTATGGAAAAATTTTTGAATTATCAAAAATTCCTAAGGCATATCACCGAAGGAAGATTACACCGCTACCAATACACTTTAGACAAATTCTTTGAATTTGTAAAAAAGAATAAACAAAAATCTGACCTAAACATAAACGAAATTTTCGTTGATGACATCGTTGCTTTCGGTGCATATCTCACAGATGAGTATATTTATGTTTGATATGATGGAAGAATTGAAAAAAAACTTCATCGCAATACAATCAGGATTTACTTCCAAATACTAAAAGTTTTTTTCAAACGGTGCTACTTATCGGATATTCCTTGTATGAAATATGAGGCTATCCCATACCTGCCACCTATACCATCAGAAATCTCAATACTCACGGAAGACGAAGTCTTTCAGTTTTTTGATTGTGCAAAAACTGAAAAAAAGGAAATAATCGCTATAAGAAATGAACTCTTTATGAGGGTTGCATATTTTACAGGGATTAGACTTAACGAAAACCTAGAGCTTACCTTTGAAAAGTTGCTTTCTTGATGACAATTTCAAGTAAGACAAAAAGGGGGAGGATTGAGAACAGTGTTTTTTAGTGAAGAGAGCAAAATACGTGAGTTATCGTTGAAACTAAAGGCTCTTTATACAATTTTTCCAGAAGAGAAAAAGAAGTGTGTAGAGGTAAAAGATTATGTATATTTGAGTGTCGCTGGTCAAAGTCGAGGAAAACAACTACACCACAATATCATTCAAAATATGGTTAAAAAATACTCTAAAAAGCTCAAAATTAAAAAGAAAGTTAAACCGCATACTTTTAGGCATAGCAACGCAACTTCTCTCCTTTCAAAAGGAGCAGAAATGAGAATGGTGCAGGTTCTTCTTGGGCATAGAAGCATTACAACAACACAGATGTATACTCATCTTTCTGACGAAATACTGAGAAGGACTGCCCAATTGTTGTATAGATAAAATCTTTAAATAAAAAATCCTAGTTTAGGACTATATTTTATATTCGTATTTGGAAGAAAATACATCTTTTTCCGAAAAAAGACTTGCAAAATAAAAATTTCTGAGTATACTTCTTATTGTAATAGAGGTAGCAAAAAAATTTCTAAACCTCTCCGCAGTTCGTTAGAACTATCTGTAAAGAGATCCTACGTAACTCAAAAGATGCAGTATATATGCCTGT
>CAZEFV010000113.1:0-2689 GCA_964511595.1 uncultured Candidatus Peribacteria bacterium | reverse complement strand
CAAACCTGAATACAACGCATACATTTAATACACTTGGAAGCCGTTTTAATTAAACAGCTTCCATTTTTTTATTTTCCGTCCAAGATATCTGTCAATGATTGGAGAATCTTGTCTATTTCTTTATCTCCACTAGTTTCTCGGTTGTGACTTGTTCCTCCATTAGATGCATCATACATGAGCGTCATTACATTTCCTCTCGTCGTAGGATTGTCTTTGACAGAAAATTTGGAAAGATCAAGTCAGATTTCTTTCGCTTTTTTATAATAATTGTCCGCCCAATGAGAAACATTAGCTTCAGATTGATTTCCCTCAAGAATCCTTACGATAATGGTTACGGCTTGAGCATTGGTAAGCTTTTGATCTGGAAGATATTTCCCATTAATTCCTCTAATAATATTGTAGCGACATGCATCTACAACATACGATTTTAGATCCTGAATAATCCATTTTTCATCAGAGAAACTGCAAGACGAAGAATTTTGTGTGGAATTATATCCCTCAATCTCTGCAAACTGAACAAAAAATTTTGCAGCTTCATCTCTCCTAAGAGTATCATAAGGTCTAAAAGCAAAAGTAGTACTATACTTTGTAAGTCCTTGGTCATATCCTCGTAGAATAGCATCCTCCAAAACAGAAGCAGAAGCAAATGTGCTTGCTCAAATAAAGAGAGCTAACACTGCTAAAAGTGTTTTTTTCATGAGTATAAAATAATAAAAATAAAAAATGCTGATCAAATTACTCTTTTGCCAACAGAGAAGAATGCTTAATGACCAAATATTTTGCAGTTTCTCCGTTCTCATCTACTTCGATTTCATCTGGTGCATACTGAGTAAAGTAGACAATATCTCCGATTTTTACATCTATTGGACTTCTCTGTCCATTGTCCAAGACTTTCCCATTTCCAATTCCTACAACTTCTCCTTTTTTTGGTTTTTCTTTTGAATCGGGGAGTATGATCCCGCTTTTCGTAACATTTTCTTCAGTAAATGGCTTGATAAGCACATGATCTTCTAGAGGTTGAAGCATGATTGATAAAACATTTATGAGATAAAACAGTTTTAAAGTCTTCTATCTTTTAATACAAAAAGATAAAAAAGACTGATAACAAAAGAAATAGTTACTTTGAACATTTATATCAAAGCACACAATTTCTCTACGTGCTATGTTATATAAAATTTCACCAAAATTTCAAGGGGAAAATATCACAAAAAGAATTTAATCTTGAAATGTTTAAAGAAATTCTTATATTGAATAAGAAATGGCGACTGTAGCTCAGTTGGTTAGAGCATCTGATTGTGGTCCAGAGGGTCGCGGGTTCGATTCCCGTCAGTCGCCCATTTTTTTTAATCTCAAAAAAATACCCTAAAACATATCAATTAAAAAACTCCAAAACCATCCCTCCTAAAACGCCCCAAAAATCACCTCATTAAACGGCTTCAATAACTCAAATCCCTTGATCACTTCCTGCTCAAATTTCTCATCAATAATCTCCTTATCGCTGACTCCATGCCACACACAAAACCTAGGATAGAGTAAAAGTTCCAACGCTTCTTTATCCTGCAAAATCTTTTTCGCCTTTTTCTCTCCCAACGCTTCCAAGAGACGCTTCCCCCTCGAACTTTTCAGCGTCTTTTCAATGTCTTTTTCTTGCTTGTCGACCATCGCTCAGAAATAAGAAGAAAAAGTCTGATTTCATACAATGGTTTTCCAGCTGTCCCAATTCTTCCAGATTTCTAGGACAATTGCATCTCTTTGTGCAGGAGTTGGACATCGAGATCCGCCAGAAATACCGCTATTCCCCGGTTCAATATGCAAATAATACCCTGGCATCGGCGATTTTCTACCACCAGGACTGATAAATGCACCAAATCGCGTCTTGTACGGACGTTTATCCTTAGAAAAACGAATATCTTTATTAAAACGATAAACACAATCTTTCGGAGTAATATCTTTCAGATTTTTATCTATTTTCTTGAGATATGCTAGCAGGCTTGCAATGAGAGTTTCATATCTTTCTTTCTCTTGCAAGTACAGATCACGATTGGCATGCATTCGCATAGTATTGTTGTTTTGATGTATCGCTTCGAGAAATTTTAAGGTAATCGGAGAGAGAGTAGGGGAGCCTTTTTTCATTTCCTCTTGACTTTTAATATAAAATACATATACTCAAAAATAAAGTTGTCGACAAGTTTGTTTGGACGACAATTTTTTTATACTATTTTTTCTGCTCTTTACAAGAAGAAAGTTTTTACGGACAAAATGGTGCATAGAAACGTAAAACCTTGTATTATAGGTATAAAAAAGAAAAATAGATGGATGATAGAGAGATTTTTACTCGATAAAATACAAAAAACTCAGATAAAAACTCAGAAATAAAAGGCTGTACTATGATAAATAATGATTTTTACAAACAAATAGGAATTTTTCCCTTGATTTTTCCTTCTGAATCTATATAAATCACCACACGTGCGTGAATAAATACGCTTCAGCTTTATCTATTTTGTTTATAAATTCGTATGCCAACGATTAGCCAACTCATCAAAAACGGGAGAAGTAAGAGAAAATACAAATCAAAATCTCCAGTACTTCAGTTTGGACTCAACAAACTCAAGGGAGATAAAAAAGTTGCAAAACCAGCACCTTTTAAGAGGGGAGTATGTCTCAAAGTTTCTGTGATGGGACCTAAAAA
>CAZEFV010000112.1:2063-2746 GCA_964511595.1 uncultured Candidatus Peribacteria bacterium | reverse complement strand
TTTTCAAATCCTCTTTTGTCAAAGGGCGTACTTTTGATATTTTTTTAAGCTGAGAAAACGCCTCAAAAGGGATAAGTTTTCCTATTCATTGTCCATGAAACTGCACCTGACTTACAAGGACATCTAATAATTCTCTAGTAACTTGTAGCTGACTATCTGAGATATTCTTAACATGTAACTCTACCTCTGCTCCCCTATTCCGATCATTATTGTGAGGGTGAATTCCTTTTTTCATAGCGGTAGAATTTGTCCCAATGACCATAAGATTCGTCTCATTTTCTTGTATGGGTTTTATCAAAGAGTTAAAGGTCGTTTTCTGAGATAACTGTTTTTCATCAGGAATAAAAATAGTTGGCTCTCATTTTTCATTTCGATAGACAACATCTCTAGTACCACTCGGAGAGCAAAGTACGATATTTCCTTTTTCTCCTATTCTCTTTGGCGCTAAAACTTCGAATATTTTTTCTTTTGCGCCACTGATTTGAGACTTATATTTGTCGTATAGTTCCATTGATACTGGATCTTTTTCATCTTTTTTTGGCATATCTCCGATAGGTTGAGTGATAATGTTATGAGAAATTGCGTTTATCACCATTGTCTGCTTACGATGTGTCATCAAAAGTATTCATAGAATCGTATATATTTGGTTAATGATATGTGTATATCCTATTTTATGTGCCGTC
>CAZEFV010000112.1:1010-2053 GCA_964511595.1 uncultured Candidatus Peribacteria bacterium | reverse complement strand
ATGATTGGGATATTTGCAAAATTTTCGTGATTAGTCACGATAAAAGTGGATTTCCCTTGATCAAGATCTAGAATAGATTTTTCAATTTCTTGTTCCTCTTCTTGCGTCATAGGAATAATCTTTGGATTAAACTTTAATTTAAATCAAAATCTCACTAAATCATTAAGCCAAGCTCTAGGAATATAATTAAGTGGCGGATATGTTGCTAGTTCTTTGTAAATATCTCACAGTATGTGCAATTGCAAATCTTCAATTTTATTTCCATCACTCAAATGAGTATTCCAAAAACGTTCATTATGACGTGCATTTATTGGATCTAAGGTCTGAATTATAGGAGATTCTGGAGAATTTTTCATCACATAAATTTGCTTTTCTTAGGTAAAAACTCTATAATTTATTTATGTTACTTTTTATCATTATAGTAATTTCTTTTATTTTGTCAATAGCAAGTAGATAAAAAAGTCTGAAATTGTACAGAAAAATATTTACCGCCTTTTATTTCTTTTTTTCATCTTTATGGCAGATTTTAAAAATGTTCAACAAGTCGTACAAGATATCTATGATATTAAAATCCAATGAGCAACTAATATTGCAAAAGCGGCTTTTCAAATTCTTATTGATGAGCTCAAAAGACAAACTTTTACTACCAGCAGCGAAGTATTAGAGTTTCTTTTTCCTGCGATGGAAATGCTCGAGAAAGCCCGCCCTACAGAACCTATGATGTTTAACGGGATGGCATATATTAGAACAGCAGTAACTAAAGCTCAACATTCTCCTCAAGAAGAAGGAATTTCGCTTCAACAGGAAGCATTAGCAGCGGCTGAACATTATCTCGAGATGATTACTACAACTGCTAAAACAGCTATAGAAAACTGAAATAATCTGCTAGGATATGCTAGTTCCGTATTGACCCATTGTCATTCAAGCTCTGCAATTAAAACTATTATTGCGAATAGGCGTGATGGAAAAGATCTTTTTGTCTATAACACGGAAACGAGACCACTCTATCAGGGACATAAGACCGCGAAAGATTTTCTCAACGC
>CAZEFV010000112.1:0-1000 GCA_964511595.1 uncultured Candidatus Peribacteria bacterium | reverse complement strand
GTTCAGCCTGATTAAGCATTAAAGCAATTAATAATGGGATTTGAATAATGATAAGAAGGACATTTGATATTGGATTAGTATATAGAAGCAATCATAATTATGGGGCAAATCTTACGCATTATGCATTGGCTAATGTGTTATTAAGACAAGGAAAGAGAGTTTTACTTATTGATATGCCATCAGGACTTGGACTTTCTTTGCCGATGGATAGAGATGATCCTTTTGGGATTGATATTGATGCTGTTATTATCGGTTGTGATGCGATCAAACTCAATGGAGATATTATCAATAAAGTCTGAAGCTATGGGATTTGTCGTGCGGCCTATGATCAGAAAATTCCCGTATATATTGCTGGGAATCTGCTAAAAACAGATGTTAAAGATTCAATCCAAATTGAGACAAGAAATCAGAAAGAAGTACGAGCGGATGCTCCTGAATGAGTAGAAATTATCAATTTTGCTTTTGATCAAGTACCAGGGAAATATGTGACAGGAATTATTACTGAATTTGGTATTATTAAACCAGAAAAAGTAGCACAAATCATTGATAAGGAATATCCTTGGATGGAATAATGCAGTTACCTTCTAACAAAAAATATATTGACTTTTTTAAATTTACGAGTATAATATAAGGCATAATGGGAAACACTACAGAAAATGCTCTCAATAGAGCGATCAATAATCCACTTATTCAACAGACAAAAAAAACTGATTTAGAGCAGACTATCAGTGCTTTTTCTTCGTCGAAAACACCTGATGTGAATCAGGTGACTATCGCAATGGATAAATTTGAAAATAGATTAATTAAAAAAAGGAAATATAAAGAGTAATAGCGTTTTTACCAGAACAATCTATAGAGTCCAAGAGTGAATATACAGATAATAACCCCGAATATCTTACTAAAAACGTGCAAAATTTTCATCTTTTTTTGTATTTTTGAAACTCTTTTTCGCTGTTCATCGGTGACGATTGGCACATTGATCAGTTGCTGAATTTTCCCT
>CAZEFV010000111.1:383-2748 GCA_964511595.1 uncultured Candidatus Peribacteria bacterium | reverse complement strand
GCAAAAAAGCCAGATAATTATTTTGAAGCCCAGACAGGTGCTGAACTCGAAGAAGCTGTTTTCGCTGCCTTTGCTTCAGCCACAAAAGCAACTGCCTCAGGCACTGCTGCTGCGGTAGCTCCGACAACCCAGGAGGAAGGCGAAGGGGCTATTTATCAGGCAGCATTTTTCCCGCCAACAGATGGGACGAAAATTGCCCCACCGTGGACAGGCCATGTTCACGGCTTGTTTATGGATGCAGACAACCAGTTACGAGAAGACAGCAATGTCAGTAACGCACAACTTGATGATAACGATCATATTATTCGATTTGAAGGTGGAAAAATATATCGCTTAAACCCCTCAACTAACTCCTCAGTACAACTAGATAGCATCCTTGATATCAAATCAATTTGGTCATCAACGGACTGGTTGAGCCAATTGTCAGACGAGCAAGCCAAAGCGCAGCGAAACCCGTACAACTCAACCTCACAGAACCGTTATATTTTTACTTTTGTGGACATAGATAATGACAAGGTTGTTGGTGCTGGAGAGATTCAGCCCTTTGTCGCCCCCACCACCCTTAATCTTGGAAGCAAAGACTATTTTCACAATTACCTCACCTTGTACGATGCCAAGTCATTCAGTCTTGATCTATCAACCACAGACGAAACACAAAAAAAGATTAGGGAGCTTACACCTTCAAACTATGAATCGTTTCTCCTTGCGAGAGCACAAGAGCAAGTGAACTATATTCGTGGTGTAGATGTGAATGGGAACGAGTCAACTATTTCGTCAATTACTGAAGGAGTGCGATCTCGAAAACACGGTGGAAAAACATGGCGCTTAGGTGACATCATTTACTCATCGCCCGTTCTTGTTGCAGCCCCTGCAGAAGGATATGATTTTATTTATGATGATTGGTCCTTTGAAGACTTTTACAAAAAATACCGTAACCGTCGCCAGGTTGTTTATGTTGGTGCTAATGATGGAATGTTCCACGCTTTTAATGCGGGTTTTTATGATCCTACAATTAAGGGATTCAACAAATCCCTGAATAATGAAACTGAATTTCGTTTGGGCATGGAATTATGGGGCTACGTACCCTACAACCTTTTGCCACATCTTCGCTGGCTGATGAACCCCGATTATGGGGAAGAACTTCATGTAAGCTATATGGACCTTACACCAAAAGTATTTGATGTACGAATTTTTGCCCCCAGCGACAAGCATCCCAATGGATGGGGTACAATTTTGGTGGCAGGTATGCGTTTGGGCGGTGCTGAAATTGAGACAGACCTTAATAAAAGTCGGACAGATGAAGAGCCGAAAAATGTCCGCACCATGTCTTCAGCGTATGTCATTATGGATATTACAGACCCAGAACAGCCTCCCACTGTTTTGGCTGAAATTACCATGCCCGGCCTGGGTTTTACCACCTGCCACCCAGCCGTCATGCCCATGTCCACCCCGGACGCCAAAGGCTCTGACCCCAACCAATGGTATTTAATTTTTGGCTCTGGCCCTGCAGATGCAAATGGAAAAGCTGACCCATTGTTACTTCCCACATGTGTGAGCAACCAAAAAGGACGTCTGTTTGTTTTGGATCTCATTCACCTGGTTGCTAACAAAGAAATCAGAACCATTGATACTAACGGTGATTTTGTCCTTAATGCAACACATATTCTTGAAACAGAGCCTGGTTCTTTCATATCAGACCCAGCAGTTGTTGATCTGGATGTTGGCACAGAAGATGAGAAGGAAATGAAGGCAGACGTTGTTTATTTTGGAACCGTTGCAGGAGACCCTACTGTCAGCTCTGGAAAAATGTATCGACTGGTTATTAATAATGCCATGCCAAGTAGTGGAAAAGTAAATTGGGATACAAACTCAACACTCATCGATGTTGGTCAGCCCATTTCGTCATCTCCCAACGCTGCATTTGATGCAGCCAGAAACTTGTGGGTTTATTTCGGGGCAGGAAGATACTATAATATTGCTGATGCCGATCAACAATCAGGACGCTCTTTCTTTGGCATTAAGGAGCCTATGGCCACAAATGCAGAAGGAAAACGTGACTTTACATGGGGTTCAGTAGGTATAGGAACCTTACATGACAGCACAAATACTGTTGTTACTCAAAAAAATGAGTGGAAAAACTTGCTCGAAACAATGAAAGACGATTCTGGCTGGCGATACGATTTGGCATCACAGGAACGAGTCCTCGAACAAGCGGGGGTACTTCGTGAAGCAGTGATGTTTACGAGCTTTACGCCAAGCATAAAGCTGTGTGATTTTGGAGGGAGCAGTAATTTCTGGGCCTTGTACTACACAACAGGAACGCCGTATTATGACCCAATCCTTCCTAACCATGCAGCATTTATTT
>CAZEFV010000111.1:0-373 GCA_964511595.1 uncultured Candidatus Peribacteria bacterium | reverse complement strand
CCCTGGGCGAAGGCCCGCCTGCCTCTCGTCCTCATTTTAAGAGAAACAAAGATGGAACCATCTCAGCAATTATCCAAAGCCCAGATGGAGGGCTTGAACAAAACCCAGACCTGTTTCAGCTCAAATTACCTGGGGATGATGCAGCGTGGCGTACTGGTGAACTTTTTTGGCGAGAGCGCTCTCCACAATAACGTGGTTGATTTTTCCAAAGACTACGAAAGTGTGCTTGGCAGAGCAGCTGTCTTGAGAAGTGCAGCCTTGCTTACCAGCCTTCTGGCGTGAGAACATACTCAACTAAGGCCAGCCGTGATAAATTTATTGACGTCCTGTACGTTTCACCATATTTGGTTAGCCCCTCTCGACACGTGCCCTG
>CAZEFV010000110.1:0-2816 GCA_964511595.1 uncultured Candidatus Peribacteria bacterium | reverse complement strand
GGCCAACCATCTGAACTGCCGAGCGACAAAATTTTATTGTACCAATTACCACCGGATCCTTCTTGCTGTTGAATTTCATAAAATTGTTCTTCTGTGACCAAATACATCCGGCCAAGGGTATCACCTGGCTTACTTGAGTCTAAAAAAGCTACCCCGGAACCTCCCCAAGAAGAAGACTTATTGCCGAAATACAATTCATAGGGGAAGATAAATGCCTTGTTATCTCGCGGTGGGCTTTTATCGGTTCCACCAACGATGTAGTACATAAACCGCTCATAGAGCATGTTGGAGCCATAGCTGGCGTACCAAACCAGTTTTTTCTGCTCGTCCATAACGTCTTTCCTCATATCAACTTGCCCTGCACCATCCGGACGCTTCGTTTGCCTGCAACCCTGGCCTGGATGTCCGGCCAGGCGATGACCAGAGAGTTATAGGCGTAGGCTTCCTGCGCCCAGCCTTTTTGTTCCGCTATGGTAAAGAGGCGGTAGGCGAGCGCCTTGGCCCTGTCCGCTTCGGAGCCGAATATACGCACGACGATTTCCGCACAGGCTTCCACGCCGCCAGTTTCCATGGCGCGGGTAAGTTGCTGGGTAAGCAGCCAGAGCGTTTTTTCGCTGTCGAACGTCTTGGCAGGCAGTTCCGCACGTTCAAGTAGATGGACCACACCTTTTTGCGCGTACAGCACGCCTTGGGAGGCCAGGCTATCCACAGAAGTATTTTTGGCGCGGGCCAGCACATCCGCCTCGCCGAATTTCATATCGTTGAAGGCAAACTGGGAATACAGGTCAACGCAAAAGCGGCTGTCCGCATCCAGTTCACCGTCTTGCTCGGAGAAAAAAAGGTCAAGTTCCTGATTGATGGTCTGCAAGGCGCTGCGCACGCTCATGGGGGAGCCGTCTGCTTCCAGTACCTTGGCAAAACGGGAATATACCCCCATGCCCGGCCCAATGGCCGATTGCGCCAAGTCAACCGGCGCAATGTTGGAACGCTGGAGTTCCTTGAGGGCCGGTTTCAGTTCACGCTTGAGCGCGTTGATGAAGTCGCGGCGGGTGCAGGTTGGGGCATCAACTGCGCGTTTGCGGCAGACAAGGACGATGGAGGATGCGAGGGCATTGACAGATGCTTTTAGCCCTGTTGAACGCTCCGTTCTCATGGGCCAAGTACCAGTGATTGAAAAACCAGCTTGAATCAATGCTGACAGCATGGTTTCCCAGCCAGTAGAGGCTATTTGTTGTTCTCCGGTGGCATCAGTATCTGTTTCACTCTGCTTAAAAGCGTAATAAACAGTTACAGGGGTACTATTGTCAGCATAAATATTTACTTGCTTAAATGTATCTAACATCCCATTTTCAAAAAAATTTCTTGCTTTTTCTATGCTACCACCAAAGCGATAGGGAGTTGCAATCAGTTCTTCTTTTTTTGGAACTAGCATAGTTCGAAAAATATCTGGGTAAGTTTCTTTGAGAGCTTGTCGGAGCCATATATAGAAATAATCTGAAAGATCAGCATATCCAATGTTATCATAGTATGGTGGATCAGTGGAAACCATGACCTTGCGTAAGCCGTTGTCGCTTTGGGCGTTAAATTGGCGGACACTGCCAATACAACTCGTATGTAGAGGAAGGTTACTCGTGGCAAGAGCGACCCAATTAATCGCTCCAGACCAATTCCCTGTCGAATTGGAAAACAAATTTGTTTCAGCGTAATCCCAGACCATTGGAAGCGCTTGCCGCCCAAAAGTTTGCACAATAAAATCGCCACCCCAAGCATTTAACGTAGAAGAATAATTTGCTTGTCTGTCCACACCAAACGCCAAATACACCCCGACTGCCTGTCCATAGGCCCTGGCCCCGGTTCCGCCATCAGCCAACCCAATACCATCACTCGGCAAGCCTGCCGCCAAGGCATCGGCTTCCGCCTTGACCTGCGCTTCCTGCACCAGGGCGCTGAAAGTAGTAAGGGCAGTAAGCTGGCGGTTGGTGAAAAGATCTGCATAATCCTTCATGCCAAAAATTGGCGGGCTAAACCATCGCGTATTATCAGATAAGCCCCCATTAGGATATTTCGCAGGCTTATTGACGTAGGCAATGCTTTCTTGCTCTTTTGAAGGGCTTATATATATTCTACCATTTTTGCCTTCTGCGACAATCGCCATTAGCTTTGCACCAAGTCTCTGCGCTATACCTTCTTGTTTTACATAGGCATCTGCGGTTAGCTCACCACAAGAAGGGCATTTAAAAATCGCCCCGCGCCCTTTTTTAGAAGACTGCTTTTCCTCTGGGCATTTTCCTTGGTGCACAACAAACTCAACTTGTTTTCCTTGCGCTAAAGGCTCTATCCAGGCTTCCTTGCCTTTTTTCTTTGACAAAACAAAACTGCTCGCCAATGGCATCTCACACCCGCAAGCCGGGTTCGGGCATTTCACGGTTCTGGCCCAAATCCAGGCTATCACCGTGGCCTCACCGCCCCCCTGTTCTTTAGGCACCTGCACCTTGGGGTATAGATGCCCGATGCGTTTGAATGCCTCCTGCTTCATCCATTCGCCGTAGTAACGCACGTCTTCAGCCAGACCGGTCGCGCCGTTCCATTCACGGTCGCTACCAAGTTTTTTACGCGCTTTCGGATTAACCGGAGCCTGTCCAGCGAACTTGGGCGGAATTTCAATCATGGCTTTGTTGATCATCACGGCCACGGGGTTCAAATCGCTGGCATGGGCTTCCAGTCCCAGGCGCTGTGCTTCCAGTGGTATGGAGCCGCCCCCGGCAAATGGGTCAAGCAAGGCTGGCGGATTGCCGCCCGTGGATTTCATGATTTCA
>CAZEFV010000109.1:1790-2837 GCA_964511595.1 uncultured Candidatus Peribacteria bacterium | reverse complement strand
TTTTTATAAAGTTGGATATATTTTGTGTCTCATAGTTCAAATTTATATTTCGCTGCTGGCGTCTCTTGTAACGTACAAGTCGTGCCTTCTTCGTATTCACCTGCTCCTGTAACGGTACCAGCATCTGCTGGATCAATAGTAATAGAAATCTGATACTTCGGTTTTGCTTTTAATGTGAAATGAGCAATCAGCGTTTTATTTCCATCCATACAAACTAAAGTATCAGCTTTTTTTGAGTATTCTATACCATTCAATGTCCAATTTACAAATTCAGCATTAATGTGAGGTTTTGCAGAAATAGAGACATTGCTACCTGCAGTATGCGTTCCTGCTCCTTCCACAGTTCCTAAGTTTGAAGGTTCTGCTTGGAGAGTAAGATTAAACGCATTCGGAGGAAGTTCTTTGAATGTTACCGATAACGTATGATCGCCAGTAACATTCTTAAATGAATAGGTACTTGGAGTTGGAGTAATTACGTTTCCATCTACTTTCACGACGTCTACTTGGTAGCCATCATTTGGAGCGAAAGAGAAGCTTACTGTATCTCCATAGTCTACTGTCACTTCACCAGAAGCATTTCCAGCTGGAACAACCGTTCCATTTGCACCTTTTGTAATCGCAATAGTAAATCTAATCGTATCCCATTTTGCCCAGAATTCTTTATCTCCTGTGCTTTCTGTTGGAATCTTTGTAATCGCATTTCCTGTGAAGTTCGCATTAGCAAACCAGCCAAGAAAGTTGTGTCCTGTCCAAGTCGGAAGCGGTAAGGTAATTTCTGGAGATTCGATAGTATAGCTGCCATCAGTGATAGCAGAGCCACCATTAGAGTGATAAATAATGGTATAAGTAACTGTTGTCCATTTTGCCCAGTATTCTTTATTGCCTGTACTACCTGTAGCAATAGTTGTAATCGCACTTCCTGTAAAGCCAGCATTATCATACCAGCCACCAAACTCATACCCATTTTTAGTCAAAAGAGGAAGAGTAATAGCAGAAGATTCGATAGTATACTTGATAGGAGTAAGAGTACCTACACCACCATTTTCA
>CAZEFV010000109.1:0-1690 GCA_964511595.1 uncultured Candidatus Peribacteria bacterium | reverse complement strand
TTATCATACCAACCTTTGAACTCATAACCTGCTCGTGTCGGAGTAGGAAGAGTAATAGCGGAAGATTCAATAGTATACTTGCTAGGAGTGAGAGTACCTACACCACCATTTTCATGGTAAGTAATGGTATACTCTACAGCCGTCCATTTCGCCCAGTATTCTTTATTGCCGGTAGCTCCAGTAGCAATAGTGGTAATCGCACTTCCTGTAAAGCCAGCATTATCATACCAGCCGTTGAACTCATACCCATTTTTAGTCAAAAGAGGAAGAGTAATAGAAGAAGATTCGATAGTATACTTGATAGGAGTAAGAGTACCTACACCACCATTTTCATGGTAAGTAATGGTATACTCTACAGCTGTCCATTTTGCCCAGTATTCTTTATTGCCAGTAGCTCCTGTAGCAATGGTTGTCACCGCACTTCCTGTAAAGCCAGCATTATCATACCAACCTTTGAACTCATAACCTGCTCGTGTCGGAGTAGGAAGAGTAACGGGTAAGGTAGCTGAAGTATAGGTCGTCGGAGTCATAGTACCGGTACCACCATTGAGATGATAGGAGATAGTATAGCTCGTCGGAGCTGTAGCCTTTGCTTTAAAGAACATTTCATAACCTGTTCCACTCACACCAGAGGTCATAGTCATAATTTTGTAATCTCCAGCTTCAGTAATTGAGTGAGTCTGAAAGTTTCTACTTGGTACATCCTCTACATACGTTCCTTGAGCATTTTTCTTGTAGACTCTATTTACCCCAGTTCCTGTACCTGCATTCTGAGCGAAGTAGCTAGCAAGCTCGACTTTGAACGGTACCGGAATAGAGTCAGTCCCCCAGTCACTCAGGTGAGGTTTACTGGCATCGAGAGATGCAGTACCTGCAGAGTTTTTTATAAAGGGATCAGAGATAAAAGAAACCCAAAAGTATACATTATAGCTGATTATGCCAACAACTTTTGTTCCACTATAAAGTCCTGCTTTATTCTTTTAAATTTAATAAACAAAAAAATCTTCACAGGATTAGTTCCCGTTTGTGAGTGCCCAGAAGGCATAGAATAAAATGTAATAGAATCGGTCGTTAATGAAATCGGTGCTATCGCATAGACACTATCAGAATGAGTTGTTTCTTTCTGAACAAGAACTGTATCAGTACGACCGGTTATTGTAGAATTAATAAAATCAGACAATAAAACAAGCCCATTTTTACTAACACTGATTTGATATGCATAAGCATTCACATTACAAAGTAAAGCGAATATAATTGCAATGAAAAATACTTTCCCTCTTTTTGTTTGATATAACATTTGTTTACCCTTTTATATTTGTTGTACATATTTTTTTATTTTTATTATTATTGACTTTTTGTATATGGTATATATATAATGATTTTTAGAGAAAAGTCAAGAGGAAGTTGAAAAAAGATACCCCTTTTTATCATTTTTTTGCCTATGTCTGTCATTGGGCTCTGCCCCACAAGACTGCAGGGAGCAAAAGTTTGTCATTGGGCTCCGCCCCGCAGAACTGCGGGGAGCGTAGCGAAGCAATCCACTATCCGCCTCTCTCCAAAACAATCCACCAAAAAAACCAAAAACCTCAAACTGGTTTGCTTCGTCGTTCCTCCTCGCAATGACTACTTTCTGTTATTGGGCTCCGCCCCGCAGAACTGCGGGGAGCGTAGCGAAGCAATCCACTATCCG
>CAZEFV010000108.1:0-2841 GCA_964511595.1 uncultured Candidatus Peribacteria bacterium | reverse complement strand
TTCAGGTCTATGAGTTCGCAAGTACACTCCAGGCGTAATAATTGTAACTATCAAAACGAAAATAAGAATATTGTGCAAGTTTTTTTTCATGCTAATAAATAGTTAAGAAATAAAAAGCTGATTTTTTAGGATCCACCCACCTATAATTGCTGCAGTTTCCATTCTGAGTATATTCTCTCACAAAGAAATAATCTCATGGTGAGGGAAGAGATGGTAATCTGCCTGGGTGAGCCCTCATTCGGGTCAGATGATTCCTATAATTTCTTCTTCATCACTTCTAATATCGTATTGTTTTGTTTTATGTAGAGAAGTATTTTTGTTTTCATCATGTTTGTCAAAGATAATTATAGAGTTTCCCTTAACTTTTGATATATCTTCTGGAGTTATAAAGCTAATGTCTGGCAGATTCCATCATCGCGATTGCTCTACTGCTTCTTTCGCAATTCTAAGTAAACGCTGATATTTGTTGTCATTCCATGACTTAATGACACTTCTTTCTGCTGGTCGAAATAATATTTTTTTGATCCCAATCTCCGTGAGTTTCTGTACCATCAATTCAGCTTTTTCTCGTTTATTAGGCATCGCAATAAAGAGGGTAGTAGATACCTGAGATTCAGGAGAGGGGATTGCTATCAAAATTTTCCCTTGTAAAGCAGTATCGGTTCGAGACTCAATTTGCACTTGATACCTACATTCAGCATTTTTTTTCTTTTGTACAAAAAAAACATCTCACCTTTTTATCCTTAATACTTTGCGGAGTTGTGAGAGCATCTCAGGAATATCAGTAAAAAAAATCTGATCTCCTTTAATCGTTCGCTGATCCACAAGAAATAATTGCATGCCAAAAGCATAATTTTTCGCTTGCAAAATGCAATGCTTTTCGTACGCTCGAGCCATCATGCAATCTCAACAGCAACAACAACTTTTCACTCTTCTCGCAAATCGAGAGGAAAATAAAAAGGTCATACCTACATTATCGGATCTTATGAATCATCCGATTTTTTGACCTACCTTTTCCACAATGACTAATAACCAGCAACAGGAGATACAAGAACGGATTAGTGAATATCTTCAGCAACGTGTACTACAGTTCAATAAAACCAAGTGAGGTCAGCTTTTTTTAAGATTTTTTGAATCTCAGCCAGAGTTATTTCGACATTTTAGAGTTTTAAATGAAAATGATCATACTGCTTCTACTTCAGAATTTCAAACTATTGGAAAACAAGTCGAACAGGAGCTTTTTAGATTAGAGGGTATATTAACTGACAAAATGATCAACCAAGAAAAAGGACTCGACAAGGTAGTCGACTCCTTTTATAGTATTGTATATCTTTTTTTCCCGAGATTTAATCTAATAGATTAAAAATTTCTAAAAACTTCCTGTAGTTGATGCTGTTTTTGTTGAGCTTTTTGCACTTCTTCCTTCTCTCTCTTCAACTTACTCAAAAGATCAGTAGTTAAAAGACTGAATTTGTCAATTTTCTCCTTAATCAATACGCTATCAGATATTTTCTCCCCATTTGTTGGAGGTAGCACATAGAGACTTTCTTCGTCGACAAGAATCTCAAGCGTTTTATCATTTTTTTCATATACAAATTGTAAGAGGTGCTCGTCTTCCTCCTGAGTAGCGATGGTGCTAATAATTTTCTTGATAAATAATTCTACAACAGTCGGATCGTCCTCATCTTCATCAAAAAGTGACACTTGGTATTGTACCGTTTTGTCGGGAGTTCTTTGCCCAATGAGGGTGAATTCTTCCTTGTCAGAAATGTTCAAAAGCTCTTTAGTTTGCTCAATTAACGCTAAAAATGCAGAAATTTCGCTAGCTGAGACAGTATTTATATTTGAAACAGGAGCAGCCATTGGAGCGTTTGGTTTGTCAATCATCTCATTTTCCTCTGAGATTTCAGCTTCTTCTTTTCTTTCTACTGTTTCTTCGACTTCTTCTTTATCATCAATATCATCAGAGAGAGGAGTTGCATCCAACGTCGCAGGATCAAAACTACCATTGCCTCCAAACATTGTAGAAGTAGAAGCAGGTGTGGTTGAAGGAGTTTGTTGTTGAGTAGGTTGCTGCTGAATAGGAGTTTGATCAGACATTATAGTAATAAATAAGAGATAAAATACTGATTGTTTTTGACTATTTCTTATAGTATACAGATATTTGTTCGAAAAATCAAAAAAATGAATTGCAATTGCCTTACAAAATCATATAATGAAGAAGCTATGTCTATTATATGTGATAAACATCAGCTTTTTATTTTTAATAGTTTAAGTAATGGGAGAAGAAATGGTAATCAGCAAAACGAAATTATTCGTTTGAGGTCTAGATCGAGGAATGAGAGGGATGCAACTCAGAGAAGAGTTTGAACCTTATGGAGAGGTTGTATTCGCTAAAGTTAATCTAGACAGAGAAACTGGTCGCAGTAAAGGGTTCGGATTCGTAGAATTCGCAAACGAAGAAGATGCTGTGAGAGCTCAAAGAGAAATGGATGGAAAAGAAGTGAAAGGAAGAAACATCAAAGTAGACTTCGCAAAAGAAGATCCTAACAAGATGTATAAAAAACCTGAAGGAGAAGGATACGCTTCAGAGACAAGACCAACAGTTGCTACGCAAACTGTAGAGGCAGAACCAGAGGCTAGAGAAGAAGACGAAACTATCGTTGATGAAAATGTTTTCTAAGTATATTCCACCTAAAGAAACTCTCGCAAAAAATTGTATTTTTTGTGGGAGTTTTTTGCATTTATGAAAAAAATCGCTATACTTAACAAAGGTTCTTTTATTTTAAAACAAAAAAATGAAAATACTATTTTCCTTGCTTCGCTGGTTGCTTTCCTTTC
>CAZEFV010000107.1:0-2848 GCA_964511595.1 uncultured Candidatus Peribacteria bacterium | reverse complement strand
GTGTTAGGCGTTCCGCTAGCGTTCATCCTGAGCCAGGGTCAAACTCTTCAAAAAAGTATACATCTTAGCTCAAATTCTTTCTTGTATTGGTAAAGATCTCTTCTGCAAGGCCGCTACTACACTACAAACCTCTCCAACCTTACAAATGGTAGCACTCATTTACTTTCCCAGCCGGAAGCCGACCAGTATCATCAACCGAATAATGCTTAACTGCTGTATTCGGAATGGGAACAGGTGTTTCCATTATTCGCATCAGCACTACCGTTTGTAAGAGTGAAGGGATGTTTGTTCACCGTTGCAGGTTCTACTATATATAATTCCTTTTCGATTGCAAGGGATTTTTATGATTTTGTTATAATAGGTCAGCTTTTTCTTTTCGTATCTTTTTGGGGACTTTGTTTCTTTTCTTGGAAAAGTTTTTAGAAAAAACTGACGAAAAGACTACATTTACGATTTCTTTGACTGAAGTCAGTTCTCCTAAAAAGGGAGAATACTTGAGAAAAATTGACTTTTTACGCATCTCTGTGTATACTTAAGGTATTTATTTCTTAACTTATTAAGCAAAAAAATGGAATACCTCCCTCAGACCCAAGACAACCATACAGAAAACAATGAAAAAAATACGAAAGAGAAACAACTTCATCACGAGAAAAAAAAAATACAACTATAGCCAAAGAAACCGTTTCTGAAAAACTCGGTATTAAAGACTTTGACTCACTAGCTAAACATTCATGAGATCGAATCTCGTATCTCAATAAAATTACATTCAGTTGAGATTGGCAACCAGAAAAAAAACCTTTTCTTGAAGTGGAGTACTTATATGATTCTTCTTATTCTATTATAAAATTTGTAAAAACTGATGAACAGATGCTCATCACTTTTGCTTCGGAAGATTCGGAAGATAAAGTGAAGTCTTTTTACGATCAGTTAAATTTTGGAAAAGACAAATCTTATGGATTTCAGTTAGATCTGAAATGAAAAAAAATTTATTACAAAGCCCTTCGTTGGCACTCTGAAGCAGATGAATTCAAAAAAAATAATAAAAAAAATAGAAGATGAGATTCAGACAAAGGTATTTTCAAGGAAATTGCATCTACAGAGATTCCTATACAAAAATTCATCAAAAAGTACTACTCAGTACTTAGAAGCATTTTTCAATTAGCAGAAAGAAGCATATTAAACTGACGCAATAAAAAAGAGGTACTAAAACAAGCAGATCAAAACATCGAAAATAGAGATAAATCTGAGGCTGATGACATGGTCAACCAGCTCTCTGACTAGTTTGTCTATGATACAGAAAACTGACTCGTCGATAGACAGGTCAGCTTTTTCTTTTCTGATTTTTTTACTAGATCGAAACTTTTTTTATACTTTCCTTCCTAAAAGTTCTTTCAGCTCTTGCAATCCTATGCCTGCTTTCACAGAGCAAAATACCGCATTCGGATTAGAAAAATGTGAAAGAAGCTCAGATTTTTTTTCTTCATCCAAGAGATCAATTTTATTGAAAACCAAGATCTGTGGCTGATGTGCTCCAATATCGGACAATATCTGGTTGACTACCTGAATTCTCTCCTCTACATAAGGGTCAGAGGCATCTATTACATGGAGTAGCATATCGCTCTCGATACTGTCTTCGAGGGTAGATGAGAAAGATTTTATCAGTTTTGGTGGTAGATCACGGATAAAACCGATGGTATCATTGAGCAGGATTTCTTTTCCCTGTCCCATAATAGGATCTGTGATAATGTAGAGATTTCCTACATTGGAATTGAGTGTCGCGAATAATTTATCCTCTGCCAAAACACCTTTTCTCGTCAATGCATTGAGGAGAGATGATTTTCCTGCATTGGTATATCCGACGATACCTATGGTTGGCATTCCGCGTTTTCTGCGAGTTTCGCGATGGAGGGCTCTGGTACGTACGTATTCTTCCAGCTTTTTTTCTATTTTTCTGATTTTTTCTTTGAGATGACGCTTCATTACTTCAGTATTGGTCTCTCCTGATCCTCTGCTGGTTCATCCTCCCCCTCCAGATGCAGAGCCTCACTGCTTACTGAGGTCTAATCCCATTCTATAAATTCTCGGTCACATATGCTTTATGGCAGCTAGTTCGATTTGCAGGCGAGATTCTCCGCTGGTTGCGTGCTTTTCGAAGATTTTTAGGATAAGATCGATTCTATCCCATGCTTCCATCTTTACAGGAAGTTTACGTTCCTCCGAGATGAGACGCAACTTTTCATTGAGTTGGTAAATTTGCGCAGGCTTTAGAGCGTTCCCTACGATCAGGAGATCAGCTTTCTCTGCGATCATTTGTTCGATAATTTCGTCTAATTTCCCGCTTCAGATGTAGGTTTTTGGATCTGGGGTGTCTTTTTTTTGATATTCATCCAAAATTACGATACCTCCATAGGTTTCGACGAGATTTTTCAGCTCTTTCATCCTATCTGCGAGGATTTCGAGTTTGGTAGATTTTTCTACGATGTCTACGAGGAAAACACGATGCTGAATAATCGTTTCTCCACTGGCAGTTCTTTGAGATTGTGTCATGATTTGGAGTATATTATTCTTTTCTGGTAATGCAAGCCGAAAAATTTCTTTTCTCTTGACTTTTTTATATTTTTGACTATAATGGAAGGTATGATACGACATATTCATTCTCCTGAAGAGATGCACGAATTAGGAAAAGAACTTGCAGGACATTATCCTGTAATTTTTTTATCTGGTGATCTCGGAGCTGGAAAGACTACTTTTGCAAAGGGATTTGCTGAGTGATTAGGCATTGATTCTGCAAATGTTCAATCTCCTACTTATACCTATCTCAACATCTACGACGACAAGCTGTTACATC
>CAZEFV010000106.1:246-2862 GCA_964511595.1 uncultured Candidatus Peribacteria bacterium | reverse complement strand
TGATGAGGAATGCAAATATGAGCATAGATGAAATAGATGAAATGCTTAACAAAAAATCTTGAGTTTTAGGAGCTTCTGGAATTAGTAGCGACCACAGAGAGATAGAAGAAGGATTTTTGGCAGGAAGAGAGCCTGAATCTACAGTGATTAAGATGTATACTAAAGCGATTCTAAAGTATATTGGAGCATATGCTGCGTATCTAAATGGAGTAGATGTAATTGTTTTTACTGCTGGGACACTAGAAAATTCTGCGGTTCAGAGGAAAATGCTTGTAGATAATTTATGATATTTAGGGGTAAAATTGGATCCAGAAAAGAATGATTTTAGAGGAGAGGAAAGAGTTATTTCTACAGAAGATTCCAAAGTTAAAGTCATTGTGATTCCTACTGATGAAGAATTAGTAATTGCTAGAGAGACGCAACGTGTTGCGTAATATCTTTATTTATTATCCCTCTTCTCCTATGAAAACTATCGTTATCACTTCTGGGTATTTTAATCCTCTTCATCCTGGGCATTTAGACTGTTTGGATCTGTGTAAAGAGCTCGGAGATGAATTATGGGTAATTGTGAATTCTGATCATCAGACGAGATTAAAAACGGGGAAGGATGAGGTCTTTCAGGATGATGATTTTCGTATGAGGGTAGTCTCTGCACTTAAAGTTGTAGATCAGGTTTTTTTGTCTATTGATCAAAATGGTTCTGTATGTGAGAGTATCAGAGCACTGGCAAATAAAGCTAAAAACCTGTATGGCGATGAAGTAAGAATTATTTTTGGTAAAGGGGGAGATAGGTTTAGTAGCAATATTCCTGAAGTGCAAATATGTGAAGAAATGGGCATAATGATCAAGGATGGACTCGGTGCTAAAACTCATAATAGTAGCGATTATAGAGCAAAAAAATAAATCTGATTTTTATTTCTTATGTTCTTTATTTATGAAAATTCTTTTTATTTTAGAGCTTTTTAAGCCGCATGTAGGAGGGGTTGAGGTGCTGTTTGATAATGTTGTTTCTGGTTTATTAGCACAAGGGCATGAGGTAAAGGTATTAACCTCGAAGTGGAGATCTGATCTACCTGCTTATGAGAAAGTGTCTGAAGGATACGAAATCTATAGAGTTGGACATAATAGATATGATTTTATGGTGTATTGTTTGGCTACCGGAGTAAAACTAGCTAAACGATCTGACATTATCCACACCACTACTTATAATTCTGCTATTCCTGCAAGTATTATTGGGAAAATTAGTAAGAAAAAAGTGGTACTTACGGTACATGAGATTTTTGGCAAATTGCGAACGAGATTTATGGGTTGGACGTGAATTTTCTATAGACGGTTTGAAAGACTGATTTTTCTTTTTCCTTTTGATAAATATCTGTGTGTATCAAACTATACAAAAAATAGCCTAAGAATACATTTTTGACTGCCTGATGAGAAGCTAACTACAGTTTATAATGGGATTGATTACTCTCTGCGAGATAAGAAAAACTTTCCAGAAAATGAACAGATAAAAATCAGAAAAGAATATAGGTTTGAGGATACGTATGCAGGACTTTTTTTTGGTCGCCCTGGAGTCAGTAAATGACTCCTCTACTACGTTCAGTCCTTACCTCAAATTATCAAAAAGATTCCTCATTTTAAAGCGGTACTCATTGTCTCTGAGAGTGCTAATAATAAGGCAGATGATGTAAAAGATTTTATCAAAAAACACCGCTTGGAGGAGCATGTTCTTTGGATTCCTGGAGTAAAATATATTGAATTATGAAATCGAATTTTAGCGAGTGATGTAGTGATTGTTCCTTCATTAGTCGAAGGATTTGGTTTTTCTGCGGCAGAAACTTGTGCATTAGGACAATCATTAGTTGCATCTGGAGTCGCCTCCTTGCCTGAAGTTGTGAGTGGAAAGATTAATTTTTCAGAACCCGCTAATTCTGAAGATATCGCACAAAAAGTCATTGATTTTTATGAAGGGCATTTTGAAGAGATTAGTGACAAGAGATTTGAATGGAGGAAGAATGTTGAAAAAACTCTAGAGATCTATAAGCAGGTTACATTTGGCAAAAAAAGAAGATAAAGAAAATATCTTTTCTTGATCCTCAGTTTTTTATTTCTTATTTATATTTCTATGCTTAAACATTATTTTGAAGAATCTATTGCGGTAAAGCAAGCATTTATTATGCAACATGAAGAGCAATTGGAAGAGATTATTGAGTTGATTAAAAATGCCTTTCAAAATGGGAAAAAGCTTTTGATCGCTGGGAATGGCGGAAGTGCTGCAGATAGCCAACATTTTGCAGCAGAATTGATCAGCAGATATAAGATGGAAAGAGCATCTTTGCCTGCAATCGCGCTAACTACCGATACTTCAGCTCTGACTGCTATTGGAAATGACTATGACTTTGATCGTATTTTTTCTAGACAGGTTGAATGATTAGGAAATGAATGAGATATTTTTGTGGGGTTTTCAACTTCTGGGAATAGTAAAAATATTGTAGAAGCTATGAGAACAGCTAAACATAAAGGAGTAATCTGTGTAGGGTTATTAGGGAAAGATTGAGGATTCATTAAAGATTTTTGTGACTATCAGTTGATTGTTCCTTCCAATAACACTCCTAGAGT
>CAZEFV010000106.1:0-236 GCA_964511595.1 uncultured Candidatus Peribacteria bacterium | reverse complement strand
AACTCATCTTACTATCTATCATGTTATTTGTGAAGAGGTAGAAAAGAGACTTTTTTAACTATTTTTATTTTTTAATATGGTTATTTATGGCAAAAGTATTAGTGATTGGTGATGTTATGTTAGATAAATTTAGTTATGGGGAGACTAGAAGACTTAACCCAGAAGCTCCTAGTCCTCTATTAAATATTACTAGAGAAGAATATAAATTATGAGGGGCTGGGAATGTAGGGGCTAAT
>CAZEFV010000105.1:265-2901 GCA_964511595.1 uncultured Candidatus Peribacteria bacterium | reverse complement strand
CAACAAAAACAGAAGAAGAAATCAGAATCCTTTTGTACAGAAAAGGATATAACAGCGAACAAATAACATCAACGATGCACACACTCAAAAAAAACAATTTTATCAACGACAAAAAATTTGCAGAAAGTTACCTCTACTCAGAAGTAGTGAGAAAAGGGAAACCCGTATTCGTAATAAAACAAAAGCTACTACAAAAAGGAGTTGACAGGAGAATGTTAGACAACATCATTGACAAGCTAAAACCAGAAATAAATGAAGGAATTTTAAATAATATCGATAAAGAGCTTGAAAATTATAAAAAGAAAGGAGTAGATGGTTTCGATGCTATCCAAAAATTAATTCGTAAAGGATACAGAGTACAAGATATAAAAGACACAATAAGAAAAACACGCGAATAGCGTGTTTTTCTTATAAGGTAAGGAGAGATATTTAAAAGACTATCTATTTCTAATCGTATAATCATACCATTCTTCAAACGCTTTCAAAAAGTCAGAATAGTTTTTGAAAGTTCTATAGTAATTTCCGAGAACCACATCCCTCATATTAGTATAAAGAGAGTCTGAAAGTCTTTGCCAATACGTATTAGTCCTAAGAGCATAAGATTGATTTTTTAGTTGATTAATTGTACTATTCCAGATATTAGATACATTAGTTACTTTTCTAAGTTCAGAAGTAGAAAATCCATTTACAGAGCTAGAAGAATCATTACCATTTACATCAAATTGTACATAATCAGAATTATTAGCATTATCTTTTCCTGAGACTTTATAATATCCATCTTTATAAAATTTTATAACATTTACAAAGCTATGAAATCCACGATCTGAGCTAGTAAATTGATATCCATTTTTTAGATAACTATCCGCTGTGAAATACGTACTAGAAGTTACCGTAGACCAAGAACTAGAGTTGCTAGATTTATACTGTACCTCAAAATCTACCCATCCTCTATAGTCAGAATCCGTCTGTACATTAATCGTTACATACTGATCAACATTCGGCGCAGATTTATTAGTTGTCACGCTAATGCGACCATTATTATTACTACTAGATCCTCCTACATAAAAAGTCACACTTCTTTCTTTACCAGTATTATCTTTTGCAGTAAGTCTATAGTCTCCTGATCTATGAAATTTCAGCATATTAGAGAATCTTTTATATCCATTATCATAACTAGAAAATTGATATCCATTTCTAAAGTAAGTATCTGCAGTAATATCACTCGAATTACTAGATACATTAGACCAAGAAGCATAATTAGACGATCTATACTCGAGAGAGAAATCAACCCACCCTCTATAGTTAGAGTCTGTTTCTACCGTCACATCAACATAATTATTAAGAGATGGTGATGTAGGGTTTGCCGACAAAGATAAATAAGAATTGTCATTTGAAGATCTTCCCTCTACATAAAATTGTACATATTCTGATCTTCCCGAATTATCATTTACATACAATCTATAATATCCTTCTTTTGCAAAAGACACAAAACTATTAAAAGTACGATACCCATTATCAGAACTTGTAAATTGATATCAGTTATTAAAAGTACTAGACGCTGAGAAGTAACTACTAGAACTCACCGTCTGCCATGAACTAGAGCTACTAGATTTATATTGCATCTCAAAATCTATCCACCCTCTATAGTCACGATCAGTTTCTACCGTCAGACCTACATAAGTATTGATATCCGGAGCTGTTTGATTAGAGCTCACATACAAATAACTATTATTTGAGTCTCCACCATTATTTCCTCCATTGCTAGTACCCCAATATCCATCAGTAAAGTCATAATATTCTGTCACTTCTTCTCGATAACGATTATTGTATCTTACGTACAATTTTACCTGTTCATTACCCCTACAAGAAGAGCCACAAAAAAACGATCCCTTACATCCTCACAAAGTACGTAATGTCCCATCCGGAGTTTCCATCTCACACATCAGCACATTGGTTCCCTGTGTTCCAAGGTTTGATGAACTTAGACTCACATCATATGTTGACCCATTTTTTTTCATCGCAACGCAAATACTATCTCCATTATCAAAAGTAACGTCGAGACAATCACTGCGCGACGCAGCAAATGTAGCATTTACACCTAAAAACATAGCACCAAATGCCAATACTCAGAAAAATTTTTTCATCAATATAGGAAATAAGGAGATAAAAAGCAGATTATCAGGATACATCAGCACTGTCCGCATCCAAATAAAAAAATAATATACAATTAATACTAATCAAAATTTGTCAAAAGTCAAGAGGAAATTTCATCTTGCATTTTTTGATCAAATCTATAGTATCCACGCTATAGATAATAAGCCGGGGTGATGGAATTGGTAGACATGCTAGACTCAAAATCTGGTGACTTCACGGTCGTGTGGGTTCGAGCCCCATCCCTGGTAGATTATTTAAAGCTAAGAAATCATCTGAAAGACAAAAATGGCTCTAGGGAGTCAGTAGAACACCCTTATTTGAAGAGACCACTAACACGGAATTTGACTTCAAGACATATGCTGTGAAATGCAGTAAACATTCTTTTTATTCAAGAAAACTGAAATATAGGACAAAACTGGCCATACTGAGATTTACTTGTTATGGCAAAAAAATATAGAATAAGAAATCTGAAACTCCAAGAA
>CAZEFV010000105.1:0-255 GCA_964511595.1 uncultured Candidatus Peribacteria bacterium | reverse complement strand
TGTCATTTTGAAGGGTAATGGAGAAGACTGCTCGTATAAGCACTAGAGACTTGAAAAAGTCTCTCTTTGGAGTTTGCATATAATTTTTTGGCAAAAATTAAGTGGATTTTCCAGTTTGTTTAATTATAAGAAAGAAATTAGGTAAAAAAATATATGTTTTCAGATAGTATAATTTTAAAACTTTAAAAGGAAGTCATGGCAAAAAAAGATCAAGAAAGAGCAGAACTTCACAAATCTATTTGGAAAATTGCAAAC
>CAZEFV010000104.1:0-2946 GCA_964511595.1 uncultured Candidatus Peribacteria bacterium | reverse complement strand
ATTTTCTATAACGAAAAAAACGGAATACAAACTCCTAATATCCCGCTTATCTATACGCTTTTAAGTGATTTAACATCTAACGAAGTGTTAGACCAGGACCTGAGGGACTCGAACCCCCGACGCGCGGCTTTGGAGACCACCGCTCTACCTCTGAGCTAAGGTCCTATAGCAATCGTTCAAACACTCCCCTTATAGTGAAACCCTCGATAAATGCAAGAAAAAATTTGCAAAATTAAGCTGTTTTGTATATTATTATGAGGATTATCAGTTTTTTATCTCTTTTTGGTTTTTCCTTATGCAAGAAATATTTTCCGCAAAAGTTGTAATGTTTGATATCCATAACGCTGGAGATTTGACCGTTATCCTCAATACAGAGCAAGCTTCAAAATATGGGATCCGCGATGGAGATAAGATTTCGTTCCTGCGTAGTGGCGAGGAATATGTAGTAGATGTTGCACTATCTAGCGATTATATCCATGCAAACCAGATTGGAGTGACGCATGACTTTCTCGCAAAACATCCTTTATTAGAGGGAGATAATGTGCTAGTAGCGTTTACTAAATCTAGTCCTGTCTCCATGATGGCTATTAGAAAAAAAATGCTGGGAAATAGGATTACGGATGAAGAGATTGATGCGATTATTGACGATATCCAGAATAATAAACTTTCCGATTTAGTACTGGCGTATTACACCTCTACAAGCTTTTTTTATAAATCAGATCCTCATGAACTAGCATATACTACCAAAGCGACAGCTTTTACCGGAGATATGTATCGTTTCCCAGGGATTGTTGCGAGTAAATATAGTATCTGAGGGGTGCCGGGAAATGAGACTACCATGATTATTGTGCCAATTTTAGCGTCCCTTGGGATTACGATTCCAAAATCGTTTTCCAAGGCGATTACCTCTCCTGCTGCTACGGGGGAATGTGTGAACGTACTGATGGATATTAGTTTTAAAAAATCTGACATTATCCGCATTACTGACAAAAACTGAGCATGCCTCGTGCGAAATGAGGGGCTCAATCTCGCTCCCGCAAATGATAGGATCATTAAAGTATCTGCACCACTAGGTATGGAGCCGTATGCGAGGATGATTTCCTCTATTATGGCAAAGAATTATGCGATGGGGATCAGTCACTGCCTGATCGATATTCCTATGGGAGCTACCGCAAAAGTCGCTAATATGTCCGATGCAAAAAGGATCTCCAAGCATTTTAAGAACATTGCGAGATATCTTGGGATGAAAATTGATGTGCAGATTACCAAAGCAGATCAGCCGGTAGGTAGAGGAATAGGAGCTGCCCTACAGGCGAGAGAAGCACTCAGAGTATTGCAAAATCATCCAGAGCAATCAGAAGATTTAGCATGTAAAGCTATCTTTCTCGCTGCTAAACTCTTGATTCTCTGCGGGAAAGCTACTACGATGAGAAAAGCGAACTTTATCATTCAAAAACAGCTAACCAATGGTGAGGCGTGGAAAAAAATGTCTGAGATTATTCATGCTCAGCATGGAGCAAACCCACAAATTAAAGCTGACGAAATCAAGTTAGGTGAAGTGAAACATCATATGATAGCTACTCAAGATGAACGCATCTCCAAAGTGGATATGAAATATCTCAATATGATTGTACGTACTTTGGGAGCTCCTGGCGATTATACTGCTGGGATCTATCTCTATAAAAAAGTAGGAGATAAGGTGAAAACTGGAGAAAAAATTTATACCTTATATGCTAGTTCTAGGAGAAAGTTAGAAAAAGCTAAAGAAATGCTAGAAAATTTAGACTTTTATACCTATCAGTAAGATAAGAGAGAAAGAGGGCGTTTGTGCGAATCGTCTTCTTTTTTTTCAAGTTTTTTTATCTTTTGATTTTTCTCTTATAAAAAAAAGATAAATACACATAGCAGTCGGTATTTACCTTTTTGTTTTTATTAAATTTTCTCTGGATACTACGCAGGAAGATCTGTTGTAGCTGGAGCTTCAGTAGTATCTACTTTTTCTGTAGTAGTTTCTCCTGTAGTTGTAGGCATGTCTACGGTAGGAGTAACGTCTTTTTCCGCTGCAGAGCTGTAAGGAGCAGTGTTTGTTGGGATTGCCTGCATTTCTGCTTCTGTAAGAGCTGTCTCTGCATCAATTACCTTGTAGGTCATGATAGATGCAAAAGCAATCAACGCTACAAAGATGATGTTTCTTACTACTTTTTCTGTAGTAGATCTGTCTGTCTCTGCCTTACGTACAGATTTTTTTAACAATTTTGTCATTTAATAAAGGGGTAATAAATAAAAAGATACTGATAGTATAATCCCTTTTTTCTTAAAGTCAAATTTTGGAAGACTTTTTTATATTTTCTCTTGCATTTGTTTCTCTTTTTTGTATAAAAGGTTTCACGTTGTGGTAGAAAAGCCCATTAGATCGTGGGTGTGTAGCTCAGGGGTTAGAGCAGTCGGCTCATAACCGATTGGTCGTTGGTTCGATCCCAACCACGCCCAAATCCTGAATAATCCGAGGTCCTATCGTCTAATGGTCAGGACAGGAGACTTTCAATCTTCTAATCGGGGTTCGATTCCCCGTAGGACCGCCATTTTTGGATAGTTATTCAGGCTTGGTTGACTATTCTTAAGTATATCGGGCAGTATCATACGTAATATTATAACAACCCATACATTATGGGGTGGTAGTTCAGCTGGTTAGAACGCCTGCCTGTCACGCAGGAGGTCGAGGGTTCGAGTCCCTTCCATCCCGCCATTTCTAAAAAATCTCTTGATTTTTGGAAAAAAAGGAGTATAATACAGAATAGATTGTCCTAAAATGTAGCAAACATGCGGGTGTAACTCAATTGGCTAGAGTTCCTGCCTTCCAAGCAGACTGTTGCGGGTTCGAGTCCCGTCACCCGCTCCAGACGGAATATTACCATCGTTCAGATGGTCTAAAATACCGAAGAGAGC
>CAZEFV010000103.1:0-3050 GCA_964511595.1 uncultured Candidatus Peribacteria bacterium | reverse complement strand
CATTGTCGTATTATACCCAAGATGGAAATAAGAAAGATGCTACTATCCCACAAGAACAAGCAATCGCAGTGATGCATGAAAAATATGAAGTAGTCAAAAATATGTACCATGGTTTTGCTTATGAACACTATCTCAAAGCATCTCCTACAGAAAAAACAGAAATTTTATCGTCAGCGATGGAGTTTATTCTCAATATGGAGAGAGATTCTGACGAGAGTAAAAAAAGATATATCAAAGCGGTTACAGAACTGACTTATGCTTTTTCTATTGCTATGCCAAGTGATGAAGCATTGAGAATAAGAGAAGATATCGCATTTTTCCAGGCTATAAAAGCTGGACTTACAAAATTTGAAGTCAATGAAGATGGTAAAAAATCTGAATCTGACTATGAAGATGCGATCAAACAGATCGTTTCATGAGCAGTTACTTCCAACGAAGTAATCGATGTCTTCAAAGTTGCAGGTATTGATAAGCCTGATATTTCTATCCTTTCAAATGAGTTCTTGGAAGAAGTAAAAGGTATGAAACACCAAAATCTTGCATTTGAATTGCTTAGAAAATTATTGAATGATAATATCAGAAGTCTAACAAGAAAAAATCTTGTAAAATCTCGTAGTTTTGCGGAGATGTTGGAGGCTACAATCAAAAAATATCAAAATAGAACTATTGAATCAGCCGAGGTTATTGCTGAACTTATCGAGCTTGCAAAGAAAATCCAAGCCGAAACCCAAAAAGGAAATGACCTTTGATTGACTGATGAGGAGTTGGCATTTTACGATGCTCTCGCAAATAATGAAAGTGCAGTTAAAGAATTATGAGATCTTACTTTGAAAGAAATGGCTCGTGAACTTGTAAGACTTGTTAGAGAAAATACGAGTATTGATTGGACAATGAAGGCTGATGTCCAAGCTAAACTGAGGGTATATATCAAGAGGCTTTTGAAAAAATATAAATATCCACCTGATTTTGAAGAACAGGCTACAGAGACTATCTTGAAACAGGCTGAACTTTCAAGTGAAGAGGTCGTTAATGAAATTTAATAAATAATTTTAAATTATGGCAAAATACACAACATCACAAGTCCAAGCATATATCCAGTGCCCTCTGAAGTATCGCTATAAATATGTAGATAAAATTCCAGTTGAAAAATTCGTAGAGACTGCTGATATCATTTTGTGAAAGATAACTCATTCTAGGTTAGCAAAAATCTACAAAGATATCAATAATATAAAAACTCCATCTAAGGAACTGTTCTTAGAAATTTCGATTTAAATGTTCCTTTTATATATGATTATTAACGAGTCGCTCATAAAAGTGAAGACAAAAACTAGTATTCTATCTTACTGATTGGTAGTGTATTTTGAATCATAATTTTGCCTCAAAATTTTTCACTAGAAAAAACATTCCTTTTTCTTATACTCAAATACAGTTTTTGAAAAAATGTTCCTTGCTATTTTCTAGCGGATCGCATAAAAAGAGTTGAGAAGCAGATTTTTAAGACAGATTTAGTTTGTCATTTTTTGTGATGAGTATTAGAAATATCGCGATTATCGCACATGTAGATCATGGGAAGACTTCTATGGTTGACCAACTTTTACAACAATCTGGAACACTAAAAGCTCTAGAAGGAGAATGATTGATCATGGATAATAATGATCAAGAAAGAGAAAGAGGAATAACAATTTACGCTAAGAATACAGCGATTGAATGGCAGGGGAATAGAATAAATATCGTAGATACTCCTTGACATGCGGATTTTTGAAGTGAAGTAGAAAGAGTTCTGAGAATGGTAGACTGTGTTTTGTTGATTGTAGATGCTTATGAAGGTCCAATGCCTCAGACAAAATTTGTATTAAAAAAAGCATTAGAACTCTGACTAAAACCTATTGTTGTCATCAATAAGATTGATAAACCGACTGCAAGACCACAAGAAGTAATCAATATGGTATTTGATTTATTTATTTTGCTCTGAGCAACGGATGAACAGGCAGATTTTCCTGTAGTATATGCGAGTGCAAAACAGGGATATGCGATCAATGATCTCACAGAAGAAAAAAAAGACCTGACTCCGCTTTTTGAGGCAATTATGAAATACGTACCAGAAGCTCCAAATCACGCAGATAAAGCATTTAAAATGCAGATTGTAAATCTTTGATATGACAATTTCTTAGGTAGGTTAGGAGTTGGTCGCGTCTATGAAGGAAGCCTAAAAGCAGGACAAAATGTAACCGTTTACGATAATCAAGGGAAAACAAGAACTGGGAAAATAGCAAAAATATTCAATACTCTAGGAGTGCAAAGAATTGAACAAGAAGAAGCAAAATGCTGAGATATCATAACGATTTCTGGTATCCCGAATATTTTCGTAGGAGAAACGATCAGTGTAGGAGATACCGAGCCCTTGCCGACTATCTCTATTGATGAACCTACTTTGAGTATGGAATTTTTAGTAAATGATTCTCCTTTTGCGGGGAAGGAAGGGAAATATATGACCACAAGAAATCTTGAAGAAAGATTACATAAAGAGCTAGAAACTAATGTAGGATTGAAGATAGATTTTGAAGAGGGAAGATTTATTGTAAGTGGGAGAGGAGAATTGCATTTAGGAGTTTTGATCGAAAGTATTAGGAGAGAATGACGGGAATTACAAGTGGGAGCGCCACAAGTAATCTTCAAAACAGAAGGAGGAGTTAAAAAAGAGCCGATAGAAAATCTGGTTGTAAACGTGAATGATGATCTTTCTGGAAGCGTGATTGAAGCGATTTCTAATCGTAAAGGAATCATGAAAAATATGTATTCTCTGAATGGTCTTACAACGATTGAGTTCGAGATCCCTACTAGAGGTTTGCTGGGATTTAGAGGAGAGTTTGTCCTGATGACAAAAGGGGAGGGTATTATGTATTCTTCGTTTTCTCATTATGAAAACTGGAAAGGAGAAATAGCAAAAAGAGAAGTCTGATCTATGATTAGTTCAGCTACAGGACAAGCAATGAATTACGGAATTTTTAAATTACAAGAGAGAGGTCCGATCTTTGTAGAACCTGCTCAAA
>CAZEFV010000102.1:0-3102 GCA_964511595.1 uncultured Candidatus Peribacteria bacterium | reverse complement strand
AAAAATGTGACAGAAGCAAAAGACTTATTTGATAATTTTAAAACGATTGGAAGGTATAGTCCAGAGATATTAAAAACTCTTTTTAAAGGTTTCCCTTTGTTTATGCTGAGTAAGGAGATGATAGAGAAACTTACCGATCCTAATAACACCGATTCTGCAACTAAAGTTTTTAGAGATGGATTAATGTACCTGACACCGATTATAGGACCTGGATTATTGATTCATGAAGGAATTAACTATAAAAATGGAGAATTTACTTCACTTTCTTCTGTAGGGATTGGCGCTGGTATGATGGCTGTGGATGGATTTTTTGCGGTGAAAGCTATAAAAGCGAGTACCATATGAGCAAAATGAATCGCGAAGGGAGCTCAAGGTGTAAAAACCTTTGGTAAGTATCTGATCTCTCCACTAACAGATGCACGAGAATTTGCTAAAGCTCCAGCTCGTGGACTTTATACGACAGTAAAAATGTGTAGAGATGGATATAGAGTACTTAAACCAGGTCAGTATACTACTTTTGCAAAACTTCTTTGAAAAACTACGCTTTCTGTTTGAGGAAAATTTGCACTTATTGCATGATTAGCTTATCTTGGGTATAGTCAACTCTCTTCTCTTTCTCAGGATGCTGCTGATCAGAAAAAAATTGCAGAAATAGAAAAGATGTCTCCTGTTGAAATTGAAAAACATCTTAAAGAACAACGACCTAAACTTACTGATGAAGAACAGTCTACCTTTATTAGGTTAGCTACTGCTCAAAGGATGCATATTACTAATTTGGATTCGATTAAAGCAGAAAAAAAAGGAAAAGATATTAAAATTACTTTTGATACTTTGGTGAATAAAAATGATCTCCTACAAACTAAATATGAAATGGAAACTGTAGTAAATGCTCTTTCTAATTCTCAAGATACAAAAATTGAATATGATTTGAATCTTGGTGAAATTAAAGAAGAGCTTCTTGGTATCAAACATTCTTTCTTTGATGCAGCGGGAAGTTTTAATGCACAAGCAATGATGGAATATTTGATGGCGATGGGATATTCTCAGCATGAAGCTCAGGAACAAATGAAATTGGTTGTGAAGCCTGAAAATCTTCCTTCTAAAAAATCTTTAGATGTTAGTGTAATTCCACAGGCAGGAGACCTCTAACGTCAGCCTTTTTTATCTTTTGTCTTTTATTATTATGTCGATCGAAACATCAAATTCTTCTTTGAATATTATTGATATTAAATCATTGGAGAAAAAAACACTGGAGAAACAACTTGAAGAACTTAAAAATATTGTTATGGATTCTAAAGTCTCTTCACCGGATAAAATTAAACAGGTAGATGAAGCTTTGAACAAAGCTAATACTCTTTTAAAGACGCTTGATTCTACTCAGGAGACTAAAGAAAAAACGGTGTTATTAGAACATGTCGCTCGTCTTACTCAGATTAAAAAAGAGATAGAAGGTTGAACTGTAAGTGCAACTTCTTTTGATAAGGAAATTCCTGCAGTTATTGCTGGGATAGCCTTTTTTGCCCCTGAACTCGCAGAAAAACTCAATGTAGCCTATACGAATATAAAAGACTTCTTTTGAAAATTTTTCTGAAAAAAGACTGATTCTGTAAAAAATCCTCCTGCTCCTACGGTAGTTACTTATGACCCACCTTCTTCTTTAGAAAATCCTCCTTCTACTAATACTAAAATACCACTACCTTCACGCTTCAAAGATAATCAGATTTTTTATAATTATGCAAATCAACTTCATGCAAAAAATATTGGATATAAACTTTGATCAAAAAATTCAAAAACGGGGAAATTAGACTGTTCAGGATTTGTTTGTGAAACTTTAAGACAAGCTACAGGCATTCCTCAACCTATAAAACAGGTGATTCAATGAGGAGCAACTTCGGAATGATTAATTGCAATGATTGATAAAAAAAATAAAACAGGTAGAAAAAATAAAAATTTATCTGAAATGACTTTAAAAGAAGGAATGATTGTCTCTGTAGATACTGGTAAAACAAAGAGTAATTTTGATGCTGGAAGAAAATGGTGAATTGATCATACAGCATTGATTTTAAGAGATCCTATTACCAACCAATTGATGGTAAGTGAATCTGTTAGTAGTAAAGGAGTGCGTACTATTTCTCTCGAGCAACGAGAAAAAAACATGAAGAATGCGGGAAACAGAAAAGGTGCTTCTACGACGTTTTTTACGGTAGATCCTTATCAGTCACAGGTTGCTTAAATATTTTTAAGTATATTATCCTTGTATCCTATCGTCTCAAATTCTTGGGGTAGAGGAGCAGTGACATCAATAATCTTTTGGGTAAAGTCTGTAAAGGTGTAATTCCAGCAGTGCAGTAGCTGTCTAGATATATTATATGAAGATTGTAATTTTCTATTGATCGCAGGATTCCCGTAAATGAGATCTCCGAGTACAGGGAAACCTTCACTTGCGAGATGTACTCTAATCTGATGCATCCTTCCTGTGTGTAATTTTACTTTTAAGAAAGAAAGTTGACCAAGGTTTTTGTCATAAAGTGTTTTGATTGTTTCAATCTCTGTAACACTTTCTAATCCGTTTTTGCTTACTTTCATTTGAGCACGATTGAATTTTTGATTCAGAGTTTTTTCTATTTTTTTTTCTATGATAAGGTGTTTTGGTGTTTGTCCAGTGACTATTGTTAAATAGGTTTTTTCGATGTTTCTATCTCTGATAATTTGATTGAGAAATTGTAGTGCTTCGTAATTTTTTGCTCAGATTTATACTCCTGAAGTATCTTTGTCTAATCTGTATCCAAAAGAAGGTTTGAATGTTCCTTTTGCATATTCTTTTGCATAAAATTCCAAATAGTCGTTCATAGAAAGATCTTTTCGGTGATTATTCCCTTCATGAGCTACAATCCCAGCCGGTTTATTAAATATTACTCGATTACTATCTTCAAAAAGAAGAAAAGTCTGAACTTCTTCTTTACTCAGTTTTTTTATCTTTTTATCTTTTATGGATAATAGTGCTCTCTTGTCTTGTCTTCCTAAGAGTTTATCCGGAATATCTATAAGATCATTTAGTACAAGCCTGTATTCTTCAGTTGCTTTTTTGCTATTTATCTTTAT
>CAZEFV010000101.1:0-3137 GCA_964511595.1 uncultured Candidatus Peribacteria bacterium | reverse complement strand
AAATTTATTCAAGAACAGCTTATCACAGCAGAGCATATCCACCATCGAGAGAAAAAAATTATTTCTCAAACAGTTGGAGAAAAAGCATTAGAAACCGTAAAATAGCCCTTTTAAACTCATAAAAAATATAATGCGCTGTGGAAAATGTAAAAACGCAGATACCAAAGTAATTGATTCTAGGATTATCGATAATGGGCAGACCATCCGTCGTAGGAGAGAATGTGAATTTTGTGGTTTCAGATTCACGACATTTGAAAGAGTTTGAATTACCGACCTTATGGTGATAAAAAAAGACACCTCTAAAGAAATGTACGATCGTCTCAAGCTAAAAAGAGCAGTAATGCTTGCTTTTGCCAAAATGGATGATGCATCCAATGAAAAAATAGAAGAAATGCTGAATACTCTCGAAAGTACTTGGCAAATACAGGGAAATGAGATTTCTTCGCGTCAAATAGGAGATGATGTTCTTTCCATGCTGAAAGAAGATTTCCCTGTTCCTTATGTGAGATTTGCTTCCGTATACAAAAGTTTCACGGGATTGCAGGATTTTAAAAAACTTATCGAATAAGGTTCAGTTTTATTTATTCCCTTTTCCTTTTCTCTTGCAAAAGGTAGCCGTTTTTTTATAATCCAATAAAATTTATCTTTTTTTAAAAAAAATATGGCACTTCGTCCAAGTGGTTTTGTGGAGTATAGTCCAAGTGAACAGCTGAAATTTGATCAATTAGTAGATATTATCAAAGGAAATTACGAAAAATTTTGATATACTCATATTAATACCCCAGCAGTAGAGGCAAATTCTGTACTTTTATCAAAAAATGGCGAAGAAACGGGAAAACAAATCTTTGGATTATATGGTTTAGCGCAAGGAACGGAAGATATAAAAGACTATTCATTACATTTTGATTTAACAGTTCCTTTTGCTAGATATGTTTTAGACAGAGAATCAGAATTGACTTTCCCCTTCAAAAGATTTCAAATGCAACCCGTTTGGCGTGGAGAAAGAGCTCAAAAAGGGAGGTTTAGAGAGTTTGTTCAATGCGATATTGACGTAATTCGAAAAAAAGACACTGGATCAGATCATCTGTTCTACGATGCAGAAATTATTTTTACCTTATCTCAGACCTTAAATGCAATCCTAGCGAAAATGGATATAAATGACCGTGCCATTATGCATATTAGCAATAGGAAGCTGACGAGAGGGTTTCTAGAATCAATTCTCACAGATAAACAAATAGCTTTTGTTATTCCTTTGATTGATAAATTCAAAAAAATCTGATGAGAAAACTTTAAATCTACCCTTCAAGAGCGAGATGTTTCCTCGGAAGCGATCCAGAAAATTTGTGAATTCATCGAAATAAAATGTACTTCTCAAAATATTGAAATGCTCGCAGGGTATTCCAGTACTCCTCTTTTTCAGGAAGGGTATTCAGAATTAGTAAAATTGACTGATTATATAGAGATGTTCAATACATCTTTCAATCTCGCTTGTGATTACATTGTTGATATGCAAATAATTCGTGGTTTAGATTATTATACAGGGACGGTGTTTGAAGGATTCTTAGAGCAAGATGAGGTGCTAGGATCTATTTGTTGATGAGGAAGATACGGGGAATTAACAGGATATATTGATCCTAAAAAGAACTTTTATGCGTGAGTAGGTTGATCTATAGGCATATCTAGGTTACTTGCAAAATGTTTTGAAAAAACATCTGAAACTCAAAATACTATTGCCGAATATCTCTTCGTTAACTTTGATGAAACCTTGCCTGACATCTTGCGTCTAGTATCCAAATTTCAGACAGAAGGGAAAAAAACAGAAGTTTATCCGAGTAGTGACAAACTAGGAAAACAATTCTGATTAGCAGATAAAAGAAATATCCCTTATGTTGTGATCCTAGGAGAAGGAGAAAAAAAAGCCTGAATCTATAAGATTAAGGAGATGAACTCATGAGTAGAGACGACAATTCCTCTCGACTAAGCTCTTCAAGTCTCTTTTTCAGTATTGAGACATTTCCTCTATGTAAAAAGTCTAAAACGTGAGTTAAAACAGGAGTTGCAGGATGTTTTTCTAGAAGTTTTGTAATTGCTCCTAGCGTTTTCCTCGGATAGACCGCTATCAAATCCAGAAAATCTTTCAATATAGTAAAAGATATCTGAGGGATTTCTGTTTTTTCTTTCTTCTTTAGAGAGATGAGACACGAATATACTTTGGGAGGAGGTGTAAAGGATTTAGGAGCGACCGTCTTCAAATACTCTACCTTATATCCATAATTTAAGAGTCGATAGAGGTAGGATTTTTTTTTAGCCTCAAAGGTAATCTTCTCTCCCACTTCCGCCTGAATCATAAATAATCCTCATAAAACATGCGATTCAGGAGCAAAGAATTTTCTTAAAATAGGTGAAGTGATATAATAAGGAAGGTTTCCAACTATAAAGAGATGCGTTTTTTCGGATACAATATCAGTATGTAAGACATCATTCATTATAATCTGAGCTTTTCATCAAAGAATTTCTTCAAGTCCTGTCAGCATTTTTTCATCTTTTTCAATTACCAAAAAATCTGGTGAAATGTCTTTAATGAGTTTTGTAATTGCTCACTTCCCGGGTCAGATTTCTATCAACGAGGTCGCGCCGAGTAGAGTATAAAGATGCTCAGTTTTACCACTAATCCAATGGCGAATATTAGAATCAGTAAGAAAATTTTGTCAAAGATACGTTCACAAAGTAGATCAAAGAAAAAAGAATAAAAAAAGGCTGATTAGCAATACTAACATTACTATTCAGCCAAGAAAATTCAAGAGAGTAAATAAACTAAAATTATGCTTGTTTTTTACCAAAGATCATATATCCCCCATAAAGTACAAATGCTAACAACACCATTGCGATAATATTTTCTCTAGGTCCCGTAGGAGTCGTAACATTTGGAGGAGTTGCAGTTCCGGTGGTTGTAGGAACTCCAGCGCGAGCATTAACGGTATACATTACTTCTCTCCCTCCATCAGAAGGAATAAATCTAAAAATATACTCTCCATCTTTACTGAATTTATATTCATACCTTTCAGCACTCATTTTTACCGTAGAAACTTTTGAGAAACCACTGGATCCTGGTCAAAATACATATAAATCGATATCTT
>CAZEFV010000100.1:1309-3149 GCA_964511595.1 uncultured Candidatus Peribacteria bacterium | reverse complement strand
AGCATTACATCGTCAGCTTCTTCAACAATTCTAATTCCTACTATAGAGCCAGTTCAGGAAGAGGCTCCGGCGACTATTTCATTAGATCAGTTTATTATGCCAGAGCCTGCGCCCGTTCCAGAACCAGTTCCTACTCCTATGCCACAGATAGCGCCAAAAGCAGCTTCATCTATGGATAAATTAAAACAGCCAAAAATACTGATTATGGTTTGAGCACTTATTGCGGTTTGAGCGGTAGCCTATTTTTTACTGATGCCACCTGCTACACCAGTAGTTCCCACTACGCCACCGACCCAGCAAGAGACACTCAATACAGATCCCAACATCATCCTTCCCTCCGAAGAAACAGATGAAACCCTAACAGGAGATCATAATACCTCATCAGGTTTTTCCGATGGGGAAATAGAGGAGGAATTTTGAGTCGCAGAAAATATAGGAGAATCAATAGATCAAAGTGGAGCAGAAGGGAATACAGATGCAGAGCCATTCCCTTTATGAAATGAAGAGCCCTCTCTCCCTGATACGGAGACTCCAATAGAGACATTACCCTCTTCTGAGGAACTAAGTTTACAGTTTTCAAACTATTCGGATATGGGGAAAACCTATTTAGATATAGGAGAATCTCAGAATGATATTTTCTTGGTAAAATATGGTGGATATATCGCTTATCATGCAAATTTACTTGCAAATACGCCTCCTTTGGATATACAAGAATATTCTATGCTTAAGGTACGCATGAATGAACTTTTAACAAAATTGAATGAATATCTTGATGGCTCCTATGACCCAGCAACAGAAGCATCCACGATCGCACAACCGCAAATTACCGACCAAACCGGATACGATGAAATCAAAAATTTCGTCAACGCACAGGGTGGGTTGATTTAATAAACATCAATTTGATAACTCACTTTCTGCTCATCTTGAAAGATTTATAAATCATCTCCAATATGCAAAAAATGCCTCTCCTAAAACAGTAGAAAACTATTCTCTACGAATCAATAGAGCTATTTCATATATCTGAGATATTGCCCCCGAACAAATAAAAAGTCTGCATATTCAGGATTTTAGGATGTTCCTGATCCAGCAATGACTTTCTCCAAAGACCGTAAACTACCATATCGTAGCTCTGAGGTCATTTTTTAAATTTCTGATCAGAAATGACGTGGAAACGATCTCTCCAGAAAAACTCGATTTAGCAAAGATCCCTGCACGTCAGCTTTCTTATCTTACTGATGAAGAAGTAAAAACAATCCTTTCTGCGCCTTTTATGCAAAAAGAAAGAAAAAACTGAGATAATACAACAAAAGCACCAAATATCCTCAAAGCTCTGCGTGATGTAGCAATTCTACAGACCCTTTACGGAACAGGACTGCGTGTCACCGAACTTATTTCTCTGAAAATTTCCGATATCAAGCTTGAGGAAAAACAGTTCTCTGTAATTGGGAAAGGGAACAAACTTCGTTCAGTTTTTATGACAGAACAGGCAAAAAATGCTGTCCGTGAATATCTATCTGAGAGAACAGATGTTTCAGCTTTTTTATTTATTTCTCTATCTCAGAATTCTTATGGTAAACCGCTTTCGAGAAATGCTATAGAAGAGCTAGTAAAACACTATGCAGATCTTGTAGGTTTAGACAAAAAAGTGACTCCTCATACTTTGAGGCATAGTTTTGCAACATCACTTTTGCGTAAAGGAGCAGATATTCGTTCAGTTCAGGCGCTTCTGGGACATTCTTCTATCACTACTACACAAATTTACACCCATATAGATGATAGATTTTTACAGCAGGTACATAATTTATTGGATGATTCAGATGTCTAAGATTAAGCAAGAAAA
>CAZEFV010000100.1:0-1299 GCA_964511595.1 uncultured Candidatus Peribacteria bacterium | reverse complement strand
ATTGTTGCATATTCGTTATGATGTTCTTTACGTAATGAGTTGTTTCCTTAAAAGGAGGGATCCCTCAGTATTTATGGACATTTCCTATCCCAGCATTATAGGCGGCCAATGCAACCTCAAGATTTCCGTAATATTTGTCAATATATCATTTTAGTATTTTGACTCAACTCCTCACGTTTGATTTAGGATTAAAAGATCATGACTTAATTTGCATTAATCCATTACAATTAGAGCCAGGATTAGGCGCAGTTTCTTTAAAAAGAGATTCCTTTAAAATTTGAGAACAAATGAGGAAAGGATTCATTTCTTCTTTTTTACAGATTTCTAAGATCATCGGAAGGTGAGTATTCATACGTCTTTCTAAAGCTTTCTTAGTTCTCGGATCCTTTTCGTATAAATTAGGAAAATAGGATAATAAAGCTGATTTTAGAGCAGGATTATTAAAGTATTCACTAGGAAAAGGAGTAGTCATTTGAGGAACTTCAAACATACTCATACGATTATAATTAGCTGGGTCTTTGCCCCTAGGAATATTCGCATTCCCTATCTCCCAAATAGGATCTTTAAACTTTTTTCTTTCTTTAAGGCCAGAAGTTATAAGAATATTGGAAGTATCTTGATCATCAAGAGTAGAAGTTATATCTCTAGTTAGTGCAGGGGGAAAATCAAGTTCATTTTCTGCAACACTGACTTCTCCAGCGCTTACGGAATTTTGAATGGGAGCTATCTCAATCTCTTGAGTAATAGGAAGGTTTGAAGATGAATTAGTAAGTTTTCAACCTGTTGATTCAATATCTTCTTTTTTATAATTTTTGATTCGCTCCCATGTCTTTGGTCAAAAAATCCCATCTATTTGCTTTTTAGTAGCTCTTCCACTGGCAATTGCATCAGCAAAAACCTCCCTCTGTAGTAAGGTGATCAGCTTTCTATTATTTTTTAAGTATCTTTTTGCTTCAAGTTCAGAATTAAGATTCTGAAGATATGCAATAGTGTTCTCAACATCAAAATCTTTTTTTTCGGCAGTTTGTATAGGGTTCATTTCTTGATCTGTATGCATATGGAAGACATAAAGAGTATAAAAATTAGCTCTATTATAGCTATTCCTTCATCTTTTGTCAAAATATGCACAACGACTTATCTTTCAGTATGGTGATTGCAAGAAAAAAGAAAGATAAAACTAGCTTTTTATAACTTTTTCTGTATACTAATGAAATCTTTTACTTTCTATATCCAAAAATCTTATGGTAAACCAGATTACACCAGAACCAACTAAAACTCAATTGGTACCAAATATTGAAG
>CAZEFV010000099.1:2827-3326 GCA_964511595.1 uncultured Candidatus Peribacteria bacterium | reverse complement strand
AATGAATTCATTTTTTCATTAAATGTCTCATCGTCTTCTTCTACCGTTTCTACTCCTACAAATCTTTATGGAGTGAGAACATAATCATGTTTGGCTACATCTTCAATTTTTACACTCGCACAATACCCTTTGATATCTTCAAATGATTCAGCTTTTTCCCAATTATGATATGTTTCAGAAATTTTTTTGATGTCTTCTTCTGTAAGTTCACGATTTTTTCTTGTTACCATCTTTCCCATCTTGCGAGCATCGATGAATAATATTTCTTTTTGTCTTACTGTTTTCCCTCTTTTTACAAACCAAAGACATGCTGGGATCATCGTTGAATAAAAAAGTTGTGATGGTAGAGCAACAATACAGTCAACTAATCCTGCTTCTATTATCCTTTTTCTGATTTCTCCTTCTCATCAGCTATTTGAAGACATACTTCCATTTGCCATAACAAAACCAGCAATTCATCCTGTAGGATTGAGATGATTGATAAAATGCTGTATCCATC
>CAZEFV010000099.1:0-2808 GCA_964511595.1 uncultured Candidatus Peribacteria bacterium | reverse complement strand
AAATATTGAAAGGCGGATTTGCGATAATATAGTCTGCTTTTAAATCTTTGTGTAAATCATTGTGAAAACTATCGGCATGGTGAGCTCAGAGATTTGCATTTATTCCTCTGATTGCCATATTCATCTTACAAAGTTTCCATGTTGTTGGGTTTGATTCTTGTCCGTAAATAGAGATGTCATTGAGTTTTCACCCATGTGATTCTATAAATTTTTCACTTTGGACAAACATACCTCCTGATCCACATGCAGGATCATATACTCTTCATTTGTAAGGCTCGAGCATTGCTACGAGAAGTTTTACGATACATTGTGGTGTGTAAAATTCTCCACCACCTTTTCCTTCACTTCCTGCAAACCTCCCAAGAAAATATTCATAAACTCTTCCAAGAATATCCTTTGACCCATGGTCTCATTCTTTGAGACTTATGGTACTCATAAGATCTACTATTTCTCAGAGTTTTTGTTTATCAAGATCAGGTCTTGCATAGTTTTTTGGTAAGACTCATTTAAGAGTTTGATTTTCTTTTTCGATCAAAAACATGGCATCATCAATAATCGTTCCTATTTCAGGTTTTTTGGCATTATCTTTGATATGGTTCCATCTCGCTTCTTTGGGTACTCGAAAAACATTATCCATGAGATATGAATCTTTATCTTCCCACTCTCCATCGTATTAATCAGGATTGTTTTTGACTTTATCATATTGTGTTTCAAAACTATCTGAGATATATTTCAAGAAAATCAATCCAAGAATTACATGTTTGTATTCTGAGGGATCCATATTGTTTCTCATCTTGTCGGCTGTAGCCCAGAGAGTTTCTTCAAATCCAAGATTAGCTGATGTATTTTTTGCCATAGTATAAGATCATTCTAATAAAATCTGATATGTGTATTTCTTTGATTTTTTGAACATATATTTTTGGATATGTTCAAATTTTGCCATTTTTTGCACATATTGAATTCTTATTTTTTATCTATAGTTTGGATGAATATATTTTCTTCTTAACGAAAAAAATAGTGCTTTTTCACTCGGTTTATCTTTTATAACTAAACAGACTAAAAAATCCACTCGAATTTTTTAAGAGATTGTAGACAAAAAACAAAAAGAAACTTTAGACGTTCTGAAAAGATGTATAACATTTATTTCTGATGGTGCTTTTTTGGAGAAGTAAATGTTTTTGTTTTACTTTGTTGTTTTTTTCAGATTATCGCAAAAGTTAGGAAAAATGCTTGATCGGGATACAATACGACGAACATGAGGTACGCTAATCCAAGTATGGCGAAAATTATGACCTTCATCACGAAGATGTGAAAAAGAGATACATTCTGAAACAATAGGTAGTGGTACTGAGGAGGTTATATGCTAACATTATAGCGTCTTAACGAACTTTTGATCTCACTATTTTTTCAGGGATGGAGAAAATATTTTACTGTGGTTGGATAGACCAGCCCTCAGCTTGCTATACAAAAAAAACTCCAAGTCGTTAGACCTGAAGCCTTATGCAGATGATTGTAATTCTTTAATTAGTTTTGCCCTGAGCCGGAGTCGAACCGGCATCGCAGTCTTCGCAGGACTGGGTCCTATCCATTGAACGATCAGGACATGATGATAGCTTGTATATAGCGATTCTCTACTGATAATCAAGTGCTTTGTTATTTTCTTTTAAGTTCAAATGTTTTTATTTGATAGAAAATGTTTTTTATATAAGTGATGTTTGAGGATTATAAAAAAGGTGCTAAATGGCTAACACCTTTTTCCTAGGGGAAACCCTAGAATTCCCGTCATTAATAGATGGGTTGAGTATGCTTTGATCATACGAAAATACTTTGCAAAGTCAAGAGGAAATTCAGACTTTTTTTCTTTTTATTAAAAGTTGTTACCATAAGCTGGAATAATAGAGAGGTTCTTTAACAATCATTGTCGTAGCTCATAGATTACAAACCGTGAAACAATCCGACAGAATTTGTTATCTTGAATACTGGGAGGTCGTTGAAAATGGGAAACATGAAGAGCTAATCCATACAAAAAGATGGTGGATCTTCAAAGTGGATTTTAAAACTAAAGAAAAAATTACCCATTCCATATCAGTCTTTTAGTCTGAAATACTTCAATCTGCACATCTCATGAAAGCTGATGTTTCTGCTTGATCGCAGCTAGCGCTTGTTGCATTGTATCGATACCAACGGTATCTGGAAGCAAAATCCCTGTCTTTTTTTCTTTTGTAGAAGTCAGCACTACTCCATAGATTTTAGGAGAAAGAGATAAAAAATCAGATACATTTGTCATCGATTGCACTCACTGAACGATATCTAAAACAACCTTTTTTGTCTCTTTTTCACGTTTACTGATAATCCCTTGATAAAAGAGGTCTAAAAGTTCCTCAAGTGGTTTGTCCGTCACTAGTGCGCCTTGCGATTCCAAAAGAGCTCCATTTTGATCAAAAAGAGAGAAAAACAACCCCTTTTGGTCAGAAAGGGAAATATGTATCGCGATAAGATCTTTGAGCTGTTGTAGCATAGTTGTAATGGATGAAGAATAAATCTTTTGTGATTGTAATAATGTGTAGAGAGAATGCAAGATTTTGTTTTTCTCTTGCATTTTATGGACGTTTTAGCATACATTTACGTTGTGTTTATTTATTTGTCTATTTTTATGCAATCTAAACTTCAATTTAAAACAGTAAAACAATACTGAAATGGTCGCGTAGGAGAGTTAACCTTGAATGGAATGACTGTACAAACTCCGATTTTTATGCCTGTTGGAACTAAAGCTACAATCAAGGGGATGGTTTTGGATTTGTTGCAAGA
>CAZEFV010000098.1:2542-3414 GCA_964511595.1 uncultured Candidatus Peribacteria bacterium | reverse complement strand
CAGGATATGACGAATCAAATCACATATAGTATATCGGGCTAGATGACCAGAGAGACGTGGAGCTACCCTGTTGAGACGTAGAAGTAGTAAGATTTCAACGATGCCCTGCTGGAGGTAGAAATAGCGTATTTTTAGCAATATTATACCCTGTAGTATTTTTTGGTAATACACTAGATAAGGTACTCCACTCTAAGGTGGATGGTATATGATATCCTGAAGGACATGGACCTTGTCTATCTTTTGGCGTCCCACTTCCTTGAGAAAATGCGGAATCTCCTGCCCCTCATCGAAGATTAGTATTATTTGAGGAATCCCGATGATTTAGTTGAGTACGATACACACTACTTGAATAATAAGACTTTGGCGATGGTCAATAGTTGGACGCATTTACCTGCAATCATGAGTATGTCACAGTACCTGCTGTTGGGAAGCCATAATTATTTCCCCACTGAAAATAATATCCATAGCTAGAGGTTCCGTTTCCTACTACGGTTGCTCCTATATTACAAGCCTTCATAATTACCCCATTACATACTACATCTGGAGCTGTACTACAGGATGTGTCAGAAGAACTATCAATAAGCGTTCCCGCAGCGGTTATTCTTGCTCCACAAATTTTTGCACTACATGATACTGTAGATCATCCATTTTGCCCTGAACATGTCCATACAAACTCTGTGAGACTAGAATTCGCAGAAACAGAAGATGCAGATCAAGAGCTACATAAGTTAGAGGTTGGCTTTCCTGATACTATTGTTCATTTTGCTGATCAACACAGCCCATTAATGGCATTCATTGCACATGCATTCCCGTTTCGTATATATCCATTCGCACATTTAGCTGCTGGAGAAGTACAATCTTTTACATTTCCT
>CAZEFV010000098.1:0-2532 GCA_964511595.1 uncultured Candidatus Peribacteria bacterium | reverse complement strand
GTATCAGAAACTTGAATGGTACAAGTACCTCAGTTTGTCGTGACAGTACAATCTCCTCCAGCTTTATTTATTCCTGCTCCACCTACATCGGTACTATTGGCTAAAATAAATTTGGCAGTTCCTGTAAAGGCAACATTACTACTCGGATTCCATGTTCCACATGCTGGCAATACTTTATCTATTTTAGTCACAGCAATATTAACTGAACCTGCATTTCCTGCAGTATCTGTAAAATCTAACATCGATGAGCTATTGGCTGTGTATATTTTGGTATATACTTTGCTATTTACTTTTGTCCATCCACTAGGAGTATTGATATCTTTATCTGCCGTTAAGGTAACCGTTACATCCTTATTGGTTCGAGCTGTCTGAGCTGGGGAGTAAGAAACTGTAGCCGTTGGATTAGAGGCGTCAATATTCGTGATGGTACTATTGGTGCTTGAAATATTACCAGCCTTATCTTTTACTCTAATTGATACGGTTTGGTTAGATGAAAAAGTCTTGGATGCTGTAGACTGTCGAGTTTGACCTCCATCAAAAGAATATGGAAGTACATCAAGACCTGCTTCATAATCCGAGGCATAAATAGTCAACTTTACGGTACCATTTGTCATCGTATTTGGGGTTTTATCGACAGACTGGATAGTAGGAGGTGTTTTGTCGATATTAGTTACGCTAACATACGCTGATCCTGTTTTTCCTGCCATATTTGCGAAATACACCGATTCACTTCGATTTTGCACATACGTTGCACGATATTTATTGCTACCATAAGGGGTCCAGCCATATGGTGTTGCTGTTATAGGTTCACTAACAGTTAGCGTCACGATCACATTTTCATTGGTCCATGCTGTGGTAGAATAAGATATTGTTCCTGTCGGTGCTGCTACATCAACACAGCTTGTTCCATTCCAAGTTTTCCCAGAAGGACATTTAATGGTCGCGCTACAGTATGCAGTAGTTCACCCGTTCTCACCTATACAGGTCCATATGAATCATGTCTGAGCTGCATTTTGGGTGGCTCCGGTGGAATTACCACCACTACAGAGCGTGGTAGTGGGTTTCGCTGTTACATTTGTTTTATCTATTATTCCACATTTTCCATCAATGGGATTAGGCTTCTGTTCTTGATAATTTCTGATACAACGTACTGAAGCACCAGAGTCACGGAGAAGAAAGTTTTGAAGTGGATTTATTTCTGTTTCTGTAAAAATTAGTCAAAAAGCATTTGAAGATGTATGAGGACTAGAGGATCGATATATTCCTCCCAATCCTTGATAGGCTAAGAATATCTCATGTATATCTCCTGGGTAAAGCCCTCCTGCAAGAGGTAAATATAATTTATCCATCAGAATACTCGGTCAAAAAGTAGAATCTGCGACTCCGCTCAGTATTTTCGTCCATTCTTGGATAGAGGGGAGATGATATCACGTATTACACGGTCATTTTCTACCTATCTGTGACGTTCAAAGTCAATGTATCACTAATGAATCTCCAGATCCTCACCAAAGATTTTGATTATCTGACAACTCCCATCATGGTCTATCCGCGATAAATATATTCGAATAATAAGGATTTATTGGTCAATACTGCGGATGGGGTGCACTTACTTTATTAGGTGAAGATGTAACATAACCTGTATTAGAGAATCCATAATTATTTCCTCGCTGAAAATATGATCCATAACTTTCTGGTCCTGTACCTACTACCTCTGCTCCTACATTACATGGTTGCACATAAAACCCGTTAAATAGGATATCATCTGCTGGAGTCAAATCTGCACAGCGCTTTTGGATATCAAATCCTGTTCTCTCTACACAGTTCATAATTTGCCCTGTTCCTGCATCTTCTTTCAGCTTTGTATGGATAATAATGGTAATAACTTCTCCACTAGAAAGAGGAGAAATAGTAATATCCAGCTGATTCCCACTTTGTAAGATATTTGCTTTTCACTGAGGAAGTATGGTATAACCTTCTACACTAAATTCAAAAGGGACAAAATCTGTAAAGAATCCTGTTTTATTTACTTCTCATTCTAACGCAGTAAAAGTAAGCTGCCACGCTATTGAATCTCATGGTCTCGCCTCTCTTGGAGTAGCTGTTTTTGCAAACTTGATGTACCCTTCTGGTAATATTCGCTCTGGAACGAAACATGACTGAGTTCCACAGGTTCGACTGTGCCCTACCCCTGTTTGATAATTTGGACCACTTTTTAGAGAAGTTTCTGGATCACAAAGTGGATTACCGTTAAGGCTTATGTTAAAAAGCGCTACCGATAGTTCTTTATTTTTTCGATAAGGGTTACATACTATAGTAATGTTTTCTTGACCTGTGGAAGGTGGAACTATTGTCTGTGGCTCTACTACTTCACATTTTTCTGTTCAACAGGTTCGTGACCATCCTGTACCTGGCTTATGAATAAAATTGACCGCCGGCTCGGTTGCTGGAATACAAAGAGCCTGTCCACTGGAACGAGCAGCATCAAATTGACCTGTAGTAAACAGGGAACTTTGTCGAAACGTATTACATCCT
>CAZEFV010000097.1:0-3438 GCA_964511595.1 uncultured Candidatus Peribacteria bacterium | reverse complement strand
CAGATTTGAGATAAAGTAATCGTCGTCGTCACTTGTGTTGATTCTTTCCCAGATTGTCCTCTAGTTTTTAAATAAACTGTTCTCGTTCCATCCAATTTAGGAATTCTCCAAAATTTCAGAGTACGTACAGGCTCCCAATCTATACAGGTAGGAATATCTGAGATGCACATTTCAGACGCTCACGGAGTAGTTGTTGTAAGAGTAACGGAAGGTTTTGTAGTCGTTCCACCACCAACAACACTCAGAGAAGGCTTTGTAGGAACAGTATCATTAAGTCTAAAAAAGTCTGGACTCCTAATATACGCTTTATATCAGGATTCATCTATTGCCATCACACAGAGATACCAGTCTCCACTAGGATATTCAGGAATTGAAATAGTAAGAAGATCTCCATCTTTAAACGATTTAGTATAGTAAGTATCTACCTCAGGACAAACTTGCCCAGTTTGCCAAAGGTATTTAAAAGTATCAAAAGCTACAGATCCCTTGTAGATCACTTCATGAAACGAGATCTCTTGTTCTAAAGGCTCTTTCGGAGAAAAAACAACTTCGCCTGGATAAGATCCTGTCCCTTGCTGATCGCTAAAACATCTCACCGGTCGTGTACCTTTGACTGTATTCGCTATTGAGACGGCATTGGAATCTATTTTAAGCGTTGTCACATTACTTCCATTAAAACTTTTAGACATATAATAAGGGGAGACGACGGGTAATAATAAAGTGTCTTGTAATAATTTAGCATCTCAGAGTGGATTCAAATCCAAAACTGATAAAACACCACTCCATTCTTCTGCAGAAGGGACATGATACCCGATTGGACACTTCGTCTGTGCGGTATCAAAACTATAAACGTCTCCAGCCTCTCGCAAGCTTTTTGCTCCAAGATTACAAGCTTTGATAATATATTGCCCAACCGTCAGATCAGGGGCAGTAAGGCAGGCAGATTGAGCCTGAGAAGAAGCACAGTTACTATCAGTTTCCACTTCCAATTGTTCTTCAATTTGAGTGGAAGTTGACTGCCATTTATTACTAAAATTACAATCTTCAACAGATTTCCATCTAGATCAAAACCACTGTAATCATAAAATTACAGAATTTGGAGCACCTACTAGTCCATAAGCTCATCAATACATACTATCTATTTTCATCGAAATAGTGTCTCCCGTAGACACATCGATCGGAACAGACCAGTTCGCATATTCACAACCTCGACATCCAATAGTTCTAACGCCAGGGCTCCATCCTGCACCAAGACTATTTCAGGAGTAAATCTTCTCAACCGTACCCCCCTGAGAAACAGTAATATAATAATTATGAGTAACTAGAGAATTACGTTCAATTTGAATATTTATTCTTCCACTACGATTAGCGGTAAGCACTTTTGTACCAACATTTCGTGTAAGATCCCCTTCTGCACAAAATTTCAAATCATTATAATCATTATCAGATCGATCTTCTATTCCAAATCAGATTTTTATTGCACTGGAAGTTCCTCCACTACTAGCAGGTGTCAAGAAATCCTTAAAGGAATTACTAGATACCACTACACTTTGAGAAAGTTGAGGAGTATGATTCCCTCCAGGACAATAATTGATTTCACTATCCAACGATTTACAAACTCCATCAGAAGGATATCGATTATATCCATCTTTACATTTAAATGGACAATGATTATCTGCCTTTGGAGTAGCAGTATTTGACCAAGAGACGTCAGGAATGTTCCATATACCACCATTTATGACTCCTGTATAAGTTGGAGAAGAAGTCCAGTATTCAGCATTTGGATCAGACAAGACTGGACAATTAAATATTTTTAAATGAGTACACATATCTTCACAACGTCCCGCATCATCAAAGGTCAAACTCAATCGACCAGTAGAATATCCATAACAGCCACAAATACACGTCAAATCCTGATCAGTAATAGCCTTAATCATTCCAGCATTACCAGTAGTACAAGATTCCGTTCCTAATCCAATTTTTATCGCTCCATTGGAATCCAAAACTGCAGACGGAACATTGGTATTGATTCCCATCCCCTTAGCAGCATTTACATAAAAAGTTCCACTCAAAAGAGGAAAAAAGAAAGAAGAATCTGACCAAACAAAAACTCATTCCAAATTATCAACAACCGTTTTTGTACCAGCAATAATATTACGTTTCCCTGACAAAATACTGTTCCCTTCCATTCCTAAAATAACATTTCATTCTCCTCATGATAAGAGATTACCTTTTCCTCCTCCAATAATTCCTCTAAGAGTATTAACTACTTTATTTCCACTTCACCCTCCAATGACCGCTCCTATACTTGTACCCAAAATTTTATTTGCCAGTCCTCACAAAATCAAAGAATATTTAGCTGATGCTTCATTACCAGATCATCAGAGAATTACTGCATATGCATGATCAACATTTGCTACATTATTAAGTCCTCCTGCCACCAAATTACCAAGACTGACATTTTTTGTATTCCCGACGACCATATCTCCAGAGATAGTAAGAGTACGGTTGTCTCTGTTTTTAACATTTTCATCTACCTGCCAATGAGCAAAGACTTTATCGACATCTCCAGAAGAAACAATACTCAATCCTGTCAATACCTCAACTTTCGCTGGGATAAATTTAGCAGGATCTAAAAACTCAATCACCACTTCTTCTGCATGTACTCATTTTATTCCTCAAAAGAGAAAAAAAGCAGATACAAACAATAAAAATCAAATTTTTTTTATTTTCATTTGTAAAAAGGGAAATAAGAGGGTAAAACTTTCTCCTCAAGGATACTCATTTTTTTTCAAATAGAAAATATGAATCTATTAACTACAAAAAATCTCTTGACTTTTGCAAGTTTTTATATATAATGAAAGATATGTAACTAATTCTTCGACCAAAAGTTTCCAATCTATATATTCTCCAAGCATTTCTAATGCTTTTTTTTGATCAAATTTTTTTGTCTCTTGTACATTACCATCTACCGGAACTTTGACATATATCCTCGGGAGTTGAAACTGCTGACAAACATATTCAATGCCATAACTTTCCATATCCATTACTACATTATTTTCTGATTTTCCCTCTTCAAAGGTGATTGCCTGTTCCCCAGAAATACATTTTCTAAAAGGAGCAAAAGAAAAAATAATCGGAATCACTATTTCTTTTTGTAGGTCAGTATGTTGCAAAGTCGCTAACTGTACGACTTTTTCATAATCTCATCTGTATCCACAGACTCCAATATTCACCACAATATACCTTCTATCAGGATTTTCGAGAATTTTTTTAGTCAAAGAAAAAATCGTAGCATGATTCCCCATGCCTGTACAAAAATACTCAATCGGAAGATGCACCTTCAGATTCAGCTTTTTAATTTCTTCTTTCACGACTTTCAGTTCTCCACCTGTAGCACAGCAGATCAAAATCTTCATTCTCTTGAAATCAGCTAAA
>CAZEFV010000096.1:2662-3572 GCA_964511595.1 uncultured Candidatus Peribacteria bacterium | reverse complement strand
TTGGTGCATTGATAGAAATAGTATTTGCCCCAGTGATACCACATATATCAAGTGCTTTATCCATTTCTTTTTGGTTGAGTTTATTTGAAGTCTGGACTACATAAATGGGGAGATCATATGCCTCAGATAACTCCTGTACATAGGTGTCATCTCGAGCATCAAATCCTTTTCGCATCGCTAAATCGATTCCATCAAATCCGGCTTCTTTTGCGAGTGCAAAAATACGATCCAAACCGTAATTTACGAGTGTGTCGGTGCTAAGAAGCAATGCGTTTTGTTTTTGCATCAGATTTTTTTTCTTTTTGGAGATAAAATACTCAGTATAAGTATAAAGAAACAGAGAAAGAAAAGCAAATTTTATTTATCTAATTGGTGAATATGTAGGGAGTGTCTTGGGTAAAGTCTTTTTTCTTTCTACACGTTCATGGGTGATGACCGTATGAATTTTTTCAGATTTGAGAATTTTATAGAGCAAAATAAGTTCGATACACGAGATCATCAAAGACGTCCCTCCTGCACTAATAAATGGCAATGTAATTCCGGTATTTGGGATTAATTTTAAATTTACTCACATATGAATAACTGTTTGGAGAATCAGAATTGAGAGAATTCCTATTCCAATCATTTTGGATTGAGGGTCCTTGAGTCTCTGAAGATGAGAAAGGACATATCGAAACATCCGGCAATATAAACCAAGTAGAAAAAGATTTCCTACAAATCCGATTTCTTCAGAAAAAGCAGCAAAAATAAAATCTGACTGTGCCTCTGGTATATATCAGAATTTTTGCAGCCCTTTACCATATCATTCTCCTAAAAATCAACCGCCACCGATTGCTCTCAATGCTTGCTCATTTTGTCGTCCGATTTGTTCATTTTGCTGCAAAAACACGCGCATTTATTCCAGGCGGTT
>CAZEFV010000096.1:0-2652 GCA_964511595.1 uncultured Candidatus Peribacteria bacterium | reverse complement strand
TGATAAGGCCAGCTATGTATGGTTCTCATCATGATATAGAAATTTACAGAGATGAAGAACTTGTTAAAGACAAACCTTATGAATCAGTAAATATTACTGGAAACATATGTGAAAGCGGAGATATACTTGTTGAGGAGAGAGAGCTTCCGACAATAAATCATGATCCAAGTCCAATAGCTAACACCAGAAAAATTTTCCTCAATCTCAAGCCAGCATACCAGGCCATAACTAAAGCAGTAGGTCCCATAATCAAGACTGTTCAGAGATCGGGTATTAAGAGAAATATTGCATAAATTACTGCACTCGTGACGACAAATTGTATCAAAAAATCGGTAGTATGAATATATTGTTTCCTCCTAAGTAATCGCGAAGAAAAGAAAAATACATATGCAAGTTTAAAGAATTCTGATGGCTGAAGATTAGGAAGTCAGGGGATACTCAACCATCATCTCGCACCATTATATGTTGCTCCTAGTGGAGTAAATACCAATAACTGTAAAATAAAAGCGAAAATGATAATAAATCGTGCAAATTTGTGAGATTTCAACACACGAAGAGGGAACTTCCGTACTACTATTACTGCAAACGCTGTCATAACTAAAGCCTTAATTTGCTGGAAAAAATAGAAATAATTTGTTGGTTCTGGAAATTTAGCTAAACAAGATGCCGCAGTAGCTGAAAATCTACACAATGAAAGCGTAAATGATTCGTAAATACTTACACTAAAGACTGCTAGAAGTCAAAATATGATTAGAATGATTCCATTGATAAGAAGTGGCATACACAAGAGATGAGGAAGGAATAAATATCTTATATTAAGAGAGAATTTTCCGGTTTATGCTTACAGATTTCCCTCTTTCTAAAAGTCGAAGAAGTTTTTTATTTTCTAAGAGGAAGTTTTGAGATTGATTTGTCCGTATTTGAACACTGTAAGCAGGAGATATGTTTTCAGAAGTCAGCTTTTTAAAACTTTTTTCTATAAACGAAAGGTCAAAAAAACGTGTTTTTTTAGGATTGAAGAACGATTTTATTGTGCGTCCCATTGCAAAATACATATAATGAAGCGGGATAAAAGTATCAATATTTGCATCTTTGAAATATCTCAGGTCATTTTTTAATGTCCTGATAAGATATGGATTGTGAACTCAAAGCTCCTGTATTCATTTTTGCCAGGATTTTGGTGTTTTTATTCGATAATTGAAAGGAAAATGGAAAGATTTTATATTTTTTTGCGTCAAAGTTGGCTGATATGCAGCGACTGCCTGTGCAAAAATTGGTTGTGCATCAATTGCATCTCACTTTTCGGTTAAAAGACCCATGCTACCTACCAAAGAGTAAGGAAGTACCTCATCCTCTAGATATGTCTGGAATAAAGGAAGTATGTTTTTTTCTCAGCTACTGAGTGCCAATTCATAAATAGGGTCTACAATAACATGATCCACCTTTTGAGACTGGAGAAAGAGTAGATGAGTATGTATTCTTTCTAAAATAATGTCTAAATTTTTTTCTCAAAAAGGGAAAAAAGTCTGGTCATGACAGATTATGTATTCATGATTATATTTTGTCAGTATGTTTCGCAGAGTAAGGGTGTCATTCCCTGAACTAATTACTCCTATTTTCATTTTTCTAATTGGTTTTTTAGGTAAAGGTAACCTGGTATTTGCAGGATAATGTCATCTAATTTTTCGGCAGCAAGAATTGTTTTTATATTCCTTATTTGTTGGTGAAGTTGCTGAAAGATTTTTTCATCATCAGCATTTTGCTGTGTTCCAGAATAATGACCACTAGCTAACTCCCCTTCTAAATATATCAGATAAGTATTTAGTGAATGAGAAATCAGATTTTGATATTGTTGGAAAAAATTATCTTCAAACGTTTGTAATGACGACATCACGGAAGTTTTGTATTTCATCAGTTTCGAGAATTCCTGCTTTTTTAACTCATATATTTCTTTTCGGTAGCTTTTATCTTGTGTTTGCTTTTGATATTGCAAAATTAGCAAGATTTCGTCATATTTTTGTTGTAATAAAATATTGAGGTTATCTACGTATGCACTACATTTATTTAGTCATTCTTCTTGTTTTGTAGAAACGATAATCTGATTTCCTACGACCTCACAATACAAACGTGCTTGGAATCCAGAAAAGGTGACTCCAGAAAAGAGTGATATAATTGAGATACAAAAGAGTAATATTTTTTTATAATGCATAGCGTAAATATAGGAAATTTTAGATGAAAAGCAAGAGCGTTGACGATGACTATAAATTTTCTAACCCTGTTGGAATTACGGTCGTTTTTTTGGCAAATGAAATCTTTAACTGTACTCTACTTGTAAGAATAATTACTAGGACTCCGTGTGCTAACATCCGATAAAAAATATTATCTAGGAAACTTTGGATGAAAGGGAAGGTCGCGGCAGTAGAAGTTTTTATTGTCTCTAGAGAAGAGATTCCTTCTGCCATAAACGCTAAATAAAGACCAAAAATAAAACTCAATAAGGTTAAAAAAATGAAAATAATGCTGTACAGTTTTTCGGTCGAGGGATTTGGTGGCATAGCGATAGATATCGTGCTCGAACTTGCGACTAATGCGACTAATCCTATAAATACCAATATTTCAAATGTCATCTGTCCAGAATGGAGAAAATTTGCA
>CAZEFV010000095.1:0-3595 GCA_964511595.1 uncultured Candidatus Peribacteria bacterium | reverse complement strand
AAATGGATATGAAAATATGTACGTAGACTATGGTCGAGAAGTAGAATAATCTGTTTTTTATTTCTCCCTTTTGTGATGATGCTAAAAAAAGAGCAATATTATGAATTATTTACTGATACTTCCGTATCAAGAGACGTTCATCTGCAAGAAAAAGTCGAAACTACGGTTGCTTTTTTTGTGGAGAACACGCATTTTACTGTCCATATAGATGCAAAATATCCTAATTCTAAAGGAGAGATTTTTATCTTTGTACCTGCTAAATTTGCTCATCAAAGCAGTATTACTTTGGATGCTCATATCTCAGCGTCTCAGGTACAACTTTCAATTCATCTCATCGCTATTCAGAATAAAGAAAGTCAAATTCAAATGCAGGGAGGAGTTACAGTTGGGAAAGGAGTACATCAGGTGGAGACACATCTTTTGGAAGAAGCTATCTTACTCGATGGTGCTAAATATACCACTCTACAACCAGTACTCAATATTGCATCTCCAGATGTAAAAGCGTCTCACGGAGCAAAAATTCATAGGATTTCTTCTGAAAAACTTTTTTATCTTCAAAGTAAGGGATTAAATCCACAAAATGCAGAAAATATTATTTTAGAAAGTTATGGGAAAAAAATTATAGAAAAATTTGATGACAAAGAAGGAATTTTATCCGTTTTATCTACGATATATGACTAATTATTTTACCTTACTTCTCGATCTCCTAGATGTATCTGAAGAGGAAAAGGCTTCTTTCCTCGGAATAGGAGAAATCGTCGCTCACCATACCAATAAAAATCTGATTATTCATCATAGGATGCGATTTATCTTTGAAGCATGGTGGGAATATCTGCATGATCAGATTTCTTTAGAAGAGTTTTTGGCGACAGGTGATGTCTCATCGCATAGACCATTATGGAAAAAAGGAGCGATTTCTTCTTTGGAGTTTTTGCAAGGTGTTTTATGTGGTGAAAGGGAATTTGTTTCGGAAAGTATGATCCTGCTGGATGAAGTCAGTCTTTTTTCTCTCCTCAAGGAGGAACAGGAAAAAATTATCACTGAAAGTGAAAGAAATCAGGTTCTTTTATTACTTTGTTAGTTATACTTATAGGAGATATCGCTCCTATTCTGGATTAAAGTGGGGGATGTGTTGGATGGGTAAATATTCGATAAAGAAAAAGAGCCGAATGGCTCTTTTTACTTTTCTTTTTATCCTTCTATTTCTATTCCTGCAAGATCCTCTGCTATTGCTTCTAGTTCATCAAAAGCTTCCTCGTCTAGAACCTTTTTCCCTGTCCTCATATCTTTGATATCATTTTCTATCTTTTTTGCTAGATCTGTAAATACTTTATGCTCAGTCTCGAGATATTGAGAGAGCTTTTCTTTTCCTTGGAATTTCTGGTCACCAACGGTATAGAAGGCTCCCGCTTTGGTAATCAATTTTAATAAGACTGCAGCTTCGATGATATCGGTGGTCTTATCATATCACATCTTTCGTTTTACTGGAAGTTCTGCAGTTTTGAATGGAGCCGCGATTTTATTTTTTGCAATTTTCACCTTTGCGAGGTAACCAATCTGTTCTTTGTCTTCTAGAATTTTATCTCCTCTTCTGATCTCTATCCTCTGAGAAGCAAAGAATTTTAGCGCATTTCCTCCGGTGGTTGTCTCAGGATTACCAAAAAGCACTCCAATTTTCATCCTAATCTGATTGATAAAGATACAAGTAGTACCTGTTTTTGCTAACACGGAAGTGAGCTTTCTCAATCACTGGGACATCATTCTCGCCTGCAATCACATATAACTATCTCCCATATCACCTTCTACCTCTGCACGAGGAACTAATGCAGCTACTGAATCGATCACAATCAGCTTTATTTTTCCTGATTTTGCTAACTCTTCAGCAATTTGAAGAGCTTGCTCTCCATAATCTGGCTGAGAAAGAAGCAAATTGTCGATATCAACTCCTAATTTGCGTGCATAATGAGGGTCTAATGCGTGTTCTGCATCGATAAAAGCTGCTAATTCTCCTCTTTTTTGGATTTCTGCGATCGCGTGGAGGGCGATGGTGGTTTTCCCTGAAGATTCTGGTCCATAGATCTCGACTACTCTCCCCTCTGGATATCAACCTCCTAGAATCAAATCTAATACATATGACCCACTATGAAATGTATTTACTAATCAAAAATTAGAACTATCTCCCATTCTGATGACTGCTCCTTTACCAAATTGCTTTTCAATATTTGCTAAAGCATCTTGAAGCCCTTGGGGAGTAGTGTGTGCTGCGGTTGTTTTTGCCATAATGTGTAGGTATAAAGTATAAAAGTTTTTTTGACAATCAACGTTGTAAGAAAAAAAAATAAAAAATCAAGAGATTTTTTCAGAAAATTTTTGACAAAAATATTTTGTAACAAGGAAAGCGTTATTTAAGCTCTAGAAGCTACACTTTGAGCTTTTTGATTTTTTTGGAAAGAGGCAAAATTTACTTTTGCAGTTTCATGACTTGCGTCGGCTACTTCTTTATAATTTATTCCTGATTCATTAAGGAACTCCCTGATACGATAACCCGCACCGTATCCTTTTTTTACTTTATCTTGGAAAACTAGCGTTTTTGCAGTAATCAGCATTTTCCCCTCTTTGTCAAAAGCCTGCGTTGTCATAGCTGATCAGAGTGTTTTTATCAGTCGAGATTGAGTTTGTAGATCAAAGCGTGGAGTCTCTGCTACATATTCGATATGGTTTCCGTCACCTTCTGATTTTCGTATGATGACATCTCCTGGCTGTAAGTCTTTAGGAGATTTCTTCATAATCGCTTTATTTCCTAATGTAATAACGGTCTCTCTTCATTTACCAAAAGGGATCAAACCCTCACCAAATGCTACGAAACTCGAGCAATCTAGTGATGAAGTAGTCGTTCCTCCTAATGCATATTGAGCTCACAATAATCCTTTGATTCTACTAAAAAGAGGCAGGTCGCAAATACTATATTGACTATCTCCTGGTAGACGTTTATAACGCTCCCAACGTTGTTTTTGATTACCAAGTTTTTTGATTTCTGGATCTAAACTGATGGCTTCAAAAGTTGGCTTGGAAGATTCAAAAGAAAAAGATAAATCTAATGCTCATGGAGAAAGTTGCGCGATGGAGGCTGAATCTTTCTTTTCCTGTTCAATAACCAGAACCTGTCATAGTTCGGGAGTATAATTTTTTCTATGAATTTTTTTCTTTTCAGAAAGGAAAGGAGGAGCTGGAGTAGGGATTGGCTGAATTACCGTAATTGTATCAGCTTTTTTTCTTAGTCTTTCTTCTTCTTGTTTTTTGAGTTCTGCCTGTTTTTTCTCGTTTTCTTGTGCTAAAAGCTGTGCTTCTTTTTGAGTTTTTTCTAGAAGTTGATTTAGTTTGCTTTTTACTTTATTTTCCGTGTCCTTTCCTCGGACTCCATCTACATAGGTCTTTACATCCTGTTGTAGAAGCATCAATTCTGTTTTTGTTAACAGTTTTCTTACCTCTGATAAGGTGTCAGTTTTTTTTACCTTTTCTCGAATATCGGCTAAAATATCAGCTTTTAATTTTTGAGAATCGATTTGTAATTCTTTAGCTTTTTCATGTATCTTTT
>CAZEFV010000094.1:0-3598 GCA_964511595.1 uncultured Candidatus Peribacteria bacterium | reverse complement strand
CAAAAAAGTCAAATTTTGAGGAAAAATTCTCTCTTTTTTTCAAAAAAACAAAAAAAACTGACTATTTTTCAAAAAACTAAATCAAAAATCCCTAAAAATAAAAATTCTTTGATTTTTTAAGAAAGAATAGTATATTTCTAATAAATTGATAAAATTTACTTCCTTCAGAAAAATTATGTCTCTCTCTCTTACCCAATACCTTGAACAAATAAATAACTGAGATCTCAGTCCTAAAACCTTCATCGATCAAACTCTAGATAAAATACAAAAAGCTGAAGATAACGCTTTTATACGGCTTCACGATCAACATATTTCTAGAGATGTTGACTTTTATGCCACTCAACCACTACATGCAGCACCTATTGGAATCAAAGACAATATGATGTTAACAGGAGAAATCACCTCCTGTGCGTCAAAAATGTTAGAAAATTACATAGCTCCCTATACTGCTACTTGTTGCCAGAAGCTACTCGAGAGATGAGCTCTTCTCATCGGGAAAACAAATATGGATGAGTTTGCAATGGGTTCTTCTACTGAATACTCCCACTTTTGACCAAGTAAAAACCCTCATGGGATCAATCGTATTCCAGGAGGTTCAAGTGGCGGATCAGCAGTAGCCGTAGCCACAGAACAGTGTCTCGCAGCTCTTGGTACTGATACAGGAGGTTCAATTCGTCAACCTGCAGCTCTTTGTGGAGTAGTAGGCTTTAAACCAAGTTATGGAAAAATATCTAGATATGGAGTACAGTCTCTCTCTTCTTCGCTGGATCAAGTAGGCACATTAACACAGACCGTTGCTGATGCAAGATTACTATTAGATATTATGTCAGGAGTAGACGAAAACGATTTAACCACGCAAGAAATAGATAAACAAGCCAAAACTCCCCTACAAAAACGTCTCGCTGTGCCAAATCAGGTTTTTACTTCTGCTTTGGATTCTAGAGTAGAACAAATGTTTCGCCAAAAACTAACAGAACTTAGAGAACAAGGATTTCAAGTTGATTTTATTGACTTCCCTCTACTCAAGCACGCAGGAACTCTCTATTATATCCTCATGTCCGCAGAACTCACTTCCAATCTAGGAAGATTTGACGGAATGAGGTTTTGATTACAAAAATCCAACGCAGATTATGCAAAAATACGTTCAGAAGCTTTTTGAAAAGAAGTAAAAAAAAGGCTGATCCTCGGAAATTACGTAGTCCTACACGAAAACTACGAAACTTATTATCAACCAGCTCAAAAAGCAAGACAAGCATTAACACAGCAGTTTGCTAAATTTTTTGAAACCTATGACGCAATTATCACTCCGACTACTCCCTCTCCAGCAGCAAAAATTGGTTCCAAAGCGACAGATTCTCTCAAAATGTATCTTGAAGACCTCTACACAACACCTGCAAATCTCGCAGGACTTCCAGCAATTTCCCTACCCATGGGAATGATACAAGAAGGAGATGAAAGCTTACCTGTAGGGTTTCACCTTATGGGAGCAAAGGGAGAAGACGAAAAATTATTAGATTTAGCTGAAATTGTAGCACTAAAATAAAATAGGTGCTATTTCTCTTGATTTTTTATTTTTTTTGAGTATAATAAAAGATATCATCATTTTATAAATCGCAAACTATAAGAGACTTCTCCTAAAAAAGTGAAATATAAGATGACCATTTCTTTATCTCATAACAAAAAAACATCATGAATTATAACATTTTTACACAAAAGCTGAGTGAAGCACTACAATCTGCACATGATCTCGCTCTCAATAGAAAACATACTACTCTGGATGAAATCCATCTTCTCTTCGCGATGATTGAGCAAAAAGAAGGATTCTTACCACAAATTATAAAACAACTCAACCTCTCTCCACAAGAGATAAAAGATAAAACAATTCTGACTCTAGAAAGCTATCCACATCTCGACGGACAATATCAATTACAAGTCAGCGCTTCTTTACAGACTCTTTTTACCGAAGCAGAAAAAAATATGAGGAATATGGGAGATTCCTATCTTTCTACACAGCATCTTTTTTTGGCAGGAATAAAAAACAATAAAAAATATCAAGAAATTTTCCAAAATATTTCATACCAAGAGGCAGAAAAAGCAGTAAACAGCATCAGAGATGGAGAAAAAATCACCTCTGAAGATCCTGAAGTCTCTCTAGAAGTACTAGAAAAATTTGGAAGAGATGTAACTCTCCTAGCCGAGCAAGGAAAACTCGATCCTGTAATCGGTAGAGAAGATGAAACAAGACGCACAATGCAAATTCTCTCTCGTAGAATCAAAAATAATCCTGTCCTTATCGGAGAACCAGGAGTGGGAAAAACTGCAATTATCGAACTTTTAGCTCAACAAATCATCAAGGGAGATGTCCCTGATTCTCTCAAAAACAGAAAAATTATTGAATTAGATATGGGATCTCTCATGGCAGGAAGTAAATATCGTTGAGAATTTGAAGAAAGACTCAAAGCAATTTTACAAACAGTAGAAAAATCTGAGGGGCAAATTATACTTTTTATCGACGAACTACATACAGTTGTCGGAGCTGGGAAAACAGAAGGATCTATGGATATGGGAAATATGTTAAAGCCTGCATTAGCTCGTTGATCTATCAAAGTAATTGGAGCAACTACGCTCAACGAATATCGCATAATCGAAAAAGATCCTGCTCTCGAAAGGCGTTTTCAACCCGTAATGGTCAATGAACCTACCAAAGAAGACGCTATCGCAATCCTAAAAGGAATAAAAAGCAGATACGAAACACATCACGGAGTAAAAATTGCCGATTCAGCCGTAATTACAGCAGTTGAGCTTTCCACAAAATATCTCCCAGACAGACGTTTACCAGACAAGGCAATTGATCTGATCGACGAAGCCTCTGCGAGTGTAAAAATGAATATGACTTCGATGCCTGAAGCGATTACACAATTAGAAAAAAAGATTTCCAAATTAGAAATAGAAAAATATTCACTTTCCAGTAGAGACAACGCGGACAACAACAAAGCTGGAAATGCAAAAATAACAGCAGTGGAAAAACAAATTGCCGACATCAAAGAACAATTCACTCTCGAAAAATCTCATCGAGAAGAAGAAAAAAAGCTGATCGATCTGCTAAAAATATCAAAAGAGAAACTAGAGACCCTACATCACGAAGCAGAAATAGCAACTAAACAAGCCGATTATACCAGAGCTGGAGAATTATCCTACCGTGAAATTCCAGCATTAAACAAAGAAATTGCTGACATAGAAGATAAAATCAAAAAAGCAAAAAAAAACTGAAAATCAAGTTTAAAAGACGAAGTAACCGACGAAGACATCGCCATCATCATTTCCAAGCGAACCGGAATCCCAGCAACTAAATTAGTAGAGACAGAGATGCAAAAACTCTCCCATCTAGAAGAATATTTAGACAGTAAAGTTATCGGGCAACCTGAAGCAGTAAAAGCAGTATCTAATGCAGTAAGACGTTCCAGAGCAGGACTAAAAGATCCTAATCGTCCAATCGGATCTTTCCTCTTCCTCTGACCTACAGGAGTAGGAAAGACTGAACTAGCAAAACAGTTAGCAGAGGTCCTCTTTGACGACCAAAAAGCTATGATTAGAATCG
>CAZEFV010000093.1:0-3625 GCA_964511595.1 uncultured Candidatus Peribacteria bacterium | reverse complement strand
TTTGTTTGTTTTTTGTATTTTACTCATTATCATTACTCTTGAAAAAAATAGTCAGATTTTTATCATCTCTTACATTTATCTCTACTCACCAGGATGGTAATTCATAAGCTCCCAGATTATCTGATCAATAGACTCAAGGCAGGAGAAGTCGTCGAGAGACCTAGCTCCATCCTCAAGGAATTAGTAGAAAATAGTCTCGATGCAGGAGCTACCAAGATAGAAATTACTCTCAAAGAGGGCGGAAAGTCTTTTCTTAGCGTCCAAGATAATGGTTCGTGAATTGAATTGGCAGATATGGATTTAGTCTTAGAGAGATATGCTACCTCAAAGATTCAGACCGATGAAGATCTCTATAGTATTGCGAGTTATGGATTTCGTGGAGAAGCGTTAGCGAGTATGGCGGAAGTTAGCAAACTTACCCTTCTATCCAAGACAGCTTACGCTCAGATTGGTACAAAATTAGTAAAAAAAGGCTGAGAAATCGTGATGACACATCAGCCTGTAGGATTTGAACAGGGTACGTTTGTCAGTGTCGAAGATCTGTTTTTTAATGTTCCTGCGAGACTGAAATTCCTAAAATCGACCCAGACAGAATTTTTTTACTGTTATAATTATGTGATAGATATCGCTATTCAGCATTATGATAAAGAGCGAATCTTCAAAAAACAAGATAAAATCATTTTACAGTTACCTCCAGCAGACTCTTTTACTGAGAGAATAGTCACAATATTCAAGCAAGATCGAAGGGAAAACCTAAAAAGTCTGACAAAATCCACGCCACAAATCCAGATTCAAGGGATGATAGGTGATGCAAATTTACGTTTCCGATCTAGAGAAAACATCAGAATCTATGTGAATTCTAGACCCGTTCAGGATAAAATCATTATGAAGGCTATTATGGACGCCTATCGCAGACAGATCAAACCTGGAGAATATCCATTTGTTGTGCTAGATTTACAGATAGATCCACAGATTGTGGATGTAAATGTCCATCCAGCAAAACTTAATGTAAAATTTGCAGATTCTCAATCCGTGTTCGAGCTCGTACATTCTGCAGTCATGGAGGTTTTAGGACAAGAAAGAATCCCTACCTATCAGCCAAAAGGGGCTTACCCCAAAAGCTGAGAAGCAGAAACATTTAACGCTTTTTCGACCTCAAAAGAATCCTCGATTGCAGATAATTGTAGTAGAGATTTTCTCTCAAAAGGAAACGCTTCCTATAAAAACGATAATTTTTTCCCTTCAAATGGGCAGAAAGCTCCGCAGGTACACGGGATTTTTGGACTCCAAGATTTTACTGATGCAGAACGTCAAAATCTTTACCATCCAGAAGTAGGAAATTACCAAATTATTGGTCAGCTCCGAAATACGTATATCCTGATGCAGTGACAGGAATCACTATTTTATATCGATCAGCACGCTCTCGCCGAGAGAATCGCTTTTGAAACGATGAAACAGTCAGAAAATCTGACTCCAGAATCTCTTTTGCAACCACTGAAATTTGAGATCAGTCTTATCGCCGATCTTCCACAAAAAATAGAAGAGCTCAATAATTTAGGATTTGAGATAGCGATGCTGAGCGAACGTACGATTGTGATGTATGCAGTTCCAAGTATTTTTGTAAAAAATCCTATTGATATGGAAGTTTTGCTAAATTATGTTCTTTATCAAGAGACATTAAACTTCGACCTTCTAATGGAAGGAGTCTATGCTTCTAGAGCATGTAAAACCTCAATTAAAGCCGGACATAAACTTTCACTTCATCAGATGGAACAGCTGGTAAGCGATGGATTAGAAAAAATCCCATGACTGTTTGTCTGTCAGCATGGAAGACCCTTTTTCTGGGAAATGAGTAAACAAGAAATAGATAAATTATTTAGTAGATAGAGAAGTAAGCCAATTCTCATCAAAGTTATTAGCTTGGAGTTGTCCAAGGAGATAATCCTCAGTTTTTGCAGGAATAGGTTTCTTGAGTAAAGAGAACACTTTTTGAATAAAAGCATGTTTTTCCAAACCTCTGTCATAGAGATCTTTCTCGGGTAATGTGGTGTCAAATTCCACTCCCTCTACTTCTTTCAGATACAAATTCCTGGCTAATATATTCAAGGGATGATCTTTAGGAAGAGAGTAGTTCGGTAAAATTTCTAATTTCGCATAGTCTGCATTGATTTCAATTTCTTGATTCAGATAAATTTGTGTAATAGCGGTCGCAAGTTTCCCACTTTCTGGCGTAAGAGACGCTATGAGAATAAGTTTCTTAGAAGTAGGGATATGATCATCATTTCCAAACCCATCTTCTGAAATCACCTTTTCGATATCATAAGAATATGCCTTAATTTTATATTTTTCTCGTACACGGTATCCCATTTTTTGAAACTTCTGTTCAAAGCTAAAAATTCTATCATACCTATCTTCTAGATCAATCAGATTGATGACTACATGCGGTCTCGTTCCAAATTTATTTTCAATTTTTTTCAGATAAATCTCTAAAAATTCAATAAAAGTTCTATTATCAGCATCAAAGGGTTTATTCTCGATAATATCTTGAGCCTTTACACAGAAAAAAATTTCCATATTTTCCTTAAACATGGAAAATACCGTCCTATAGATTTCAGCAGAAAACCCTGGAATAATATTAGAAATTTGACTTTGATCAATGAGATCTCACGTAACCTCAAAATACAGCTTGTCACAAGCTGAAAGTTTGTTATCTATCTGGTGTTGGAGATGTTTTATATAGTCGGATTGATGAAATCAGGTAGATTGCATGCGCTAAAAAGAACGTATGAGATAAATATCAATATACCCTAGTATAGCTAAAGAAATACAAACTGTCAAATTTTCATCAGCTTTTTTTTAAGGTTGCATTTTCTGATCAAAACGCTATCTTTTTTATCTATACTTTACCTTTGGAAAAAAGAAAGAAAATGCTGATTACTATTGGACTTGAGATCCATCTAAAACTCAATACTGCTTCCAAAATTTTTTGTCGTTGCAAAAATGACCAAACTCTTGATCTCATCCCCAATGTCAATATCTGTCCTATTTGTACAGGTCAGCCATGAGCTCTTCCACTTTTGAGTCAAGAATCAGTAGATAAAGCTATCCTTTTTGGGAAAATTTTTAATGCAGAGATCGCCGAAACGAGCAATTTCGATAGGAAAAATTATTTTTATCCAGATTTACCTATGGGTTTCCAGATTACTCAATTTTTCCATCCTATTATCAGAAATGGAAAACTGAATTATCGAACAGACCACTTTGAAACAGAAAACATCGCTCATATTCATGAGGCTCATCTTGAGTGTGATACCGCAAAAATGATTCATCACGAGAAAAAAACCTTGCTAGATTTCAATCGTGCGGGAACCCCACTTTTAGAAATCGTTACGACGCCTACTTTTTCCTCAGCAGAGCAGGCAGTAGAGTTTGCAAAAGAAATACAAAGAGTTGCACGTCGAAATAATATTTCAGATGCCGATATGGAAAAAGGACAGATGAGAATTGATGTTAATCTTTCTCTGAGAAAACAAGAAGTGGATTCTCTAGGTACGAGAACCGAGATGAAAAATATTAATACGTTCAATGCAATGAAAAGAGCAATTCAGCACGAAGTAGAGAGGCA
>CAZEFV010000092.1:0-3660 GCA_964511595.1 uncultured Candidatus Peribacteria bacterium | reverse complement strand
AACAGTAAAAGAGTTTTTTACTCCTTTTAAAAACTTTACTAAAGCTGAAATTTGAGTTATTATCTCTAGGATGTTATGGTGAGATCAATATGCATGAACAGAAAAATACTGGTATAATTTGCATCTTTTTGCTCTTAAAAAGGCGGGAATTGTTGATTATACACAGGTGCCATATATGTTAGAAATTAGAGGAGAGTTACTTAAACTCTTACAAAATATTGAGAAATAAATTCTTGTTTATTTCAAAACTTTATACTCCATTAGAAACAAGATAACCCTTCTCTTATGTAACAAGATATAATTTTTATTAACTTTTCATTCATCTCGATTTTATGACTAAGACCCTCAAAAACTATTAAATGGCTGTTAGGGTATTGATCTTTTATTTTGATTGCAATTGGCTCTCAAAAATCTTGATCTCCTTTATTGGTCAAAATTAGTACTTCTCCTGTAAAATTTTTACGATCAAAATTGAAACTACTATTATTAATTATTCCTTTGTGATATTGTTGTATAAAATCTCCGAGAACTATTAAGGCTCGATCATACATCAGATTTATTTCTTTTGATGAAAGTGGTTTATACTTTATGAGATCATTTCCTAAAAGCTCCCACATTCTGACCTTTACTTCAGTTTCAGTAGGTGATTTGAAAATGAATTTAATGAGGAAAAAGTTTTTTGGTAGGTTAAAAAAATATCTTATGCGTTGTAAAAAAGAAAAAAATCCTGATTCTAAAACTTCTTTTTGTTTGTTGTAATTCCCTTCTAATCAAAGCTTAAAAGCTGTCCAAGAAAGGTAGGGATTGTTTCCTTTTTCTTGATAGATTCTTCGGTAAGATTGAGCTGCTTTTTCGTTTGTTTCTCAGAGATTTCTGGCAAAGGTTTGATTATTTTTTATTGCAAGATCTGGTGCTCATGTAGACTCTAATAAAATACGATCAATATATTGTCCATATTTGTCTACATATTCTTGTACCAACACTCCTCCACCAGATCGTCCGTAGAGAATAATTACACTTTCTGGTGTTATTAGTCAGTTTTTTATCATATCTTTACGAATTAGCTCAATATCTTCTACTTGTTGGTGTGATCCGTAGAGATTTAACGCTAAAGAATAGTCGATTTTCCCGTTTGGGAAAACTTCTGGAAAGAGGGTAGGAGAAACTCAGCGATTCCCTATCAGGACATAGGACGCCCCTGTTCCAACTCTTTCATCAAAAGGTTCGAAACCGCCTTCATTAGAAAATGGTCACACCATCTCTTGTTGGTTGTCAAATAATTGAAAAATTATGGTACCACTATTAAAGGAGGGGCTTAGGATATAAAACCCTCTAAATGTTCCTAATTCTGGATTTTTATGATCTAAAGGTAAATCGATATATCTATGATGGCTATCTGATGGCATTTCAGGATATTCTTCTCCAGGAGCGAGACGAGCTGCTGGTACGCTCATAAAATCTTGGTAAAGAGAAAAAAGATAGAAAATGCAGATTCCTATTAAACCTACTATCACTATTTTTCAGATGTGTTTTTTCATTCTTTTATATCAATAAAAACTGTTTTCTTTTGTATCTATCTCTCTGTAAAATACAAGCAAAGTCAGCTTTTTATTTCTCGGATAATATTATTAGTCTTCTCGTTATTCTCTAATAAAACCTCCACTTTGGATATCTCGGAGTTTTTCATATACTCCTTTTTTTAGGAGCAACTCTTTATGAGAACCTTTTTCTACAATTTTTCCTTGTTCTATTACAAAGATTTTATCCATTTTCATAATAGTAGAAAGTCTGTGCGCTATCACGATAACGGTTTTGTTTTGCATTAATTCTTCCATTGCCTCTTGGATGAGATACTCACTCTCACTATCGAGAGCGGAAGTTGCTTCATCCATTACTAAAATGGAAGCGTTTTCTAAAATTGCTCTTGCGATAGCGACTCTTTGTCTTTCTCCTCCGGACAGTTTTATACCTCTCTCTCCTACTAGAGTTTCAAATTTTTCTGGTAATTGATCGATAAAGTCAAAGCATCTTGCCATTTTTGCTGCTGCGATCATTTGTTCGTCTGTAGCATTTGGCTGTCCATAGAGAATATTTTCTTTTAGAGATCTATGAAACAGAATGGGATCTTGAGGTACCATTCCAATTTGTGTTCTTAAGCTATCTTGTGTAATCTGGGAAATATCTTGTTTATCTATTAGAATTTTCCCACTTTGTACATCATAAAATCTGAATAAAAGTTTTCCAATGGTTGTCTTCCCTCAACCACTTGGTCCTACGAGTGCTACTCTTTCTCCCGGTTTGATACTAAAGGACAGATTCTCAAAAACTTTATGACTATCGTTATAACCGAATGTGACGTTTTGAAACTCAATAATTCAGTCTTTTATTTCTAGTTTTTTATTACTATGGTCAATGATTTCATGAGGCGTTTCTAGTATTTCTAAAGTTTCTTGAATTTCACTCGTAGTTCTAGATAATGATCTCATAATATGTGCTACCATACCCATTTGAGAAATTAGTCTGGTGATATATATCTGTAAGAGTACGAATATACCCACTGAAACTTGCCCTGTTCATCGTAGCTGAATTGCTCGATAAAAAATGCAAAATTCTAATATAACTCACGAAAGTCCTATACTTCATCGAATTGCCATTCCTCTATAATAAAAACTATTTCTTGCCTTTCTTAGCTTTTCTGCTGTTTCTTTTAGATTTTTTGTCTCTCTGTCTAGAGATCCAAATATTTTTAGATTAAAATAGTTGCTAATGGTATCCGATATTTCTCCTGATATTTGCGAATCTAAGGCATTAGCTTTTTCCTGATAGGGATAAATCCACTTAAAGAGAAAATATTCTATGATGATGGTGACTACTGCTCGTATCAAAAATCAAATCGAGAAATAGATGCTACTTTTCCCTAAGACAATCAGAATAAAAAGCAGATTGATAACAAACGTTAAAATTTGGTATAAACAAACATCTATTAAATTTTCTGTAGCGGAAGTGAATTTTGAAATCTTTTTAATTAATGATCCGCTGAAGTTATTTGCGAAAAAATTCACAGAATGTTTCTGAAAATAGTTAAAAGCATTGATATATTGTTTTTTTTGTAAGTTGGTTTCTGTGCTGATGGTGATGACATCATATACTCTTCGCATAAAAGCACTAGATAAATTTACTCGTAATATGATGAAGAGGATTGCTATTGCTTGACTTGCTATCTCTGGAGTCCCTGTTGCAAAGGAAGACAGGAGGTCTACAATTTCTTTATAGTAAAAGGCAGGAATAAGTCCTAAAATAGCAGTACTTATTCTACTAAATATCATTCAGAAAACACGCAGTTTGATCTGAGAAAATTCTTTGATTAAGTAGCGAATTACGTTTTTTGAGTTCTTATTCTTTTTTTCTGACATATGATGAGATATACGTATGTAAAATTCTTTTGTTGTAAACGATTATTGCTTGTCTTTTGTGACATTTTTTATGCCGAAAGAAAAAAATTAGTTCTTTTTAACTAGTATTTTCTGGTCTACTTGAGTCATTTTTTTCTCTGGAGGTGCGGAGAATTGAACTCCGGTCTAAAAGGCATACACATTAACTTCTACCACGATAGTATCTTTTCTAACCGAATTTTTAGAGCTAAACTAAAGGGGATTTTCA
>CAZEFV010000091.1:0-3704 GCA_964511595.1 uncultured Candidatus Peribacteria bacterium | reverse complement strand
TGAATAGAAACAAGATCCGGATTAATTTCCATCAAAAATTGTGTAGCTTTAACAGGATGGATAATATAAGGCTCTCACGATTGACGTTTAACGCCTTGATGAGCAGCCTTTGTGAATTCATATGTTTCTCTAATAGTTTCTAGATCAGAAGGAGAAAGATAAAGCTGAGCCTTGCGTAAAATATCTTGTAACAATTCTTGAGGGTCTTCAGAGAAACAAGGGTGATAATCAAAAAAGTCTTGAAATATAGTAAAGTTTTCCATTACAACAGAATTTGTAAAATTTTTCTCTTGCAATTCAAGAGCAAATTTCTATATTCTTCTTAAGAAATATTTTATTTATTTTTACTAGTTCAGATGCTAGATTTCATTTACGACAGTTGGGATACTATCAAACATCTCAAACATCCAGAAAAAAAACTCTATGTCACGCTTACTATTGCCATTTTTTTGATTGTAATGTTTGCAGGGCTGTACTTTGTATTAGCAGACGCCATTTTTGGAGAAGGGTATCAGTTATTCTACCAAGGAATGTCTGGAGGATTTAGTTCTGAAATTTAGGATTTTCTGCTTTTTTTCTCTATTTTTAATTCTTTAACTCTTATGTCATGGCTAAACAAAATCTTACCAACCAAATGGATTCTCTTGGGAATCTCTTTATGCAAACACGAGATATTATCAAAAAACAGCGAAAAAATCTCTTATTGACAGGGCTGATAGGGTTAATAGCAGGAATAATAGGAATTATTCTAATGATCATTGCCGGAATTATTAGTGTGGCATCAGGAAATGGAGTAGTAGCAGGGATAGTAAATATCATTTTCTTCATTATCATCGCAATTATAGTAATCATTATCTACGCTTTTATAATTATGATCACGGTAAAGATCACAAAAGATACTCTAGATAATAAATCAATTAACTTAAAAAAGCTAATAACAGAAACTCTAAATATAGAAAAAATCAAACCAATAGCTACAACGGGACTTTTAAGCGGATTAATGGCAAGTTTATGGTCTATCCTATTGATCATCCCAGGAATCTGGAAAAGTGTTCAATGGACTTTCGCAATGATCATCGCGACTTTGACAGGGAAATCAAATCGAGAAGCATTGAAAGAAAGTGAAAAGTTAGTAAAAGGTAGACGATGGTTAACGTTAGGATATATCGCATGTTTAGGGATTGCTTTAAGTATTGTACAAGCCATTATTAGCGGAGCATTAGGAGAAGTTGTCGGAGGTTTAGTAGCATGTGTAATTGGTGTTGTAACCGTAATATATCTAACTCTCATGTATTTCGAACGAATCAAAACTGCCTCAACAGAAAAAGTTTCTACAAAAGAAAAAAAATAGAAAAAGCTGAATTTTACCTTTTATCTATAATTTATTAATATGGCCTCAACTACTACGGTAGAAATAAAAAAACAAATTGAAGACAAACACTATAGACGATATGTTCTGAGCGTAACTGCTGGACAGGAAGATTTAGTGGTAAAAAATCTTCAAGAACGTATCAATAAACAGAAGTTGAATAATGATGTTATCGAATTCCTCAATCCTAAAGTCAACGAGACTTCCATGAAAAAGGGAGAAAAAGTAGTCAAACAAAAAAAGCTATTTCCAGGATATCTCTTCTTCAAATCCAAGATGAACGATCATATTCGATACGTAGTGAGAAACACACCTGGAGTGAGACTCATCGTAGGAGCAGAGACAAGACCTGTTCCTTTAACAGACCAAGAATATCAAGATATTGTACAACAGATCAACCAATCTCAAGAACGTTCAGAGATGAAAATTCCTTATCAAATAGGAGATCTCGTCATGATCAAACAAGGAGACCTCAAAGGTACTCAATGAATAATCCAAGAAATTGATGGCGATAAAGGTACAGTAGTAGTTCAGGTAGAAATTTTAGGGCAAAACACTCCTGTAATTATCGACTTTGACAAGATTGAATTAGTTTAAAAACTGAAATATCATCATGTTAGACGAAAAAAAAATTGTCACTTGGGCTTTAATTCTGCTTTTTCTAACTCTTTCGGTGATCTATTCACTAGTGTATATGAAAAAGACAGATACATTCAAAACTTCTATCACCAGTTCTCAGTGATCTCAAATACTCAGAGAGCCACAAACTTGAGAACAAAATAATGTAGTAGTAGTCGATATTGATCAGCCCCAAACCTCTACAGAAACAACAACTTCTGTAGATCAACCAAGTTGAGAAACCATCTCAAATACTTCGCAAACTGTAGAAAAAACTGACCTTGCTTCTACGAATCCACAATCTCAGCAATCGTCTGTGGTAGTTCAGTTATTACCTGGTACTTCACAGTATCAAGGAACATTAGACATCATCGATGTCTTAGGTATTACTCCAGAATATATTTTGCAAGATTCTAGAAAGAATTACTTTGCATCATATGGGACAAAAGGGCTGGATTTTGTTAGGACAGTGCAACAGTTAGGCGGAAATGTGTACGTCATGGCTACCGAAAGTGAAATTCTAAAGAATGATCTTTTCGGAGATAAAGTAAGCTTTATCAACATGACCGCATTCAAAGATAAGTGGGTAGTAATGGTGATAGAAATCGAATGAAAAACGCGACTTCTACAAATTCCTTCAGAGAGTTACCATACTTCCAAATCTTATCTAAAATCTTTATTTATGTAGTTCACGTATTCAAATGGCAAAAGTACAAACAATCTTAAACCTAGAAGTGCCTGCAGGAAAAGCACAACCATCACCTCCTCTCTGACCAATGCTTGGAGCAAATGGAGTAAATATCGGACAATTCATCAAAGAATTCAACGACAAGACCATGGATCTCATGCAAAAATTTGCTGGAGTTGACGTAAAAATTAAAGCAAAACTTACCGTTTATGTAGATAGAACATTCCAGCTCGAGATTGGTGACCCTATCACTTCTGGATTGATCAAGTGGAAGCTCAAAATTCCAACCGGTTCAGGAGAACCAAACAAGAAAAAAATCTGAAAACTTACGAGAGCAGACCTAGAAGAAATCTATGAATTGAAAAAAAATGATCTCAATAGTTATACTGTAGAACAGGGAATAAAAATTATTGCAGGTACTGCAAAAAATATGGGAGTAGATGTAGAAATGTAAAAATGAGAGAACCTAGCCATCAGCTAGGTTTTTCTTTTTAAATTTTTGCAAAAGAAACAGAAATTTAACATAATAAAGAAAACTTGAAAATTCCCAACAAATCCCTACCAAAGAAGAGGAAAAAATGAATATTCAGACTCCTCTCTTTGACCAACAAAAGCTCGAAAATCGAGCAAAAGACCATTCGCTTGCACCTTTTAAGGTAAAGCAGATATTTTTTGAACTATTTAAAAATCAAAATATTCATTGGGACGAGATGACTACTCTTGCAAAAGAGCTAAAAGCAGAATTACAATCAGACTTTTCTCCGCTTTCTTTAGAAATAATAGAAACCGTCGAGACAGAAGATACTATCAAGTTCGCTTTCAAAACTCATGATGGACATTTGATCGAAGCCATTACCATGCTCCATCGACAACCTGCACAGCACCGCATAGCAGACAAAAAAAAGCTGAATCGTATCACGCTCTGTATTTCTTCACAGGTCGGTTGTCCAGCAGGATGTCTCTTTTGTGTGACAGGGAAACTAGGATTTACGAGAAATCTTACACGAGATGAGATCACTTCACAAGTTC
>CAZEFV010000090.1:0-3718 GCA_964511595.1 uncultured Candidatus Peribacteria bacterium | reverse complement strand
TGTAGTCTGCTTGATGACTGGTCAAAGTCGCCCTTCTGTGACGATCAAAACACCTTCCTCCTTTTCTCTGAGTAATCATTCAGTTTGAATATTTTTAATCAAAGGTTTAGAAATATCTTGTTCAAAAAAAAGAAAAAGCTGATCATGAAACTCAGGTCTAGATATTCGTCGCTCTGCATTTTTCTCAGCAAGTCAGATTTTTATATCTGATCCGATAAAGTCGTATGACAAAGCATTTGCCAAAAATCCTGTAGTTCCCGTCCCACAAAAAGGGTCTCGGACTAAAATTCTTTTCTTGTTTTTTGAGTTGTTGTTGGTGATTTTCGCGAGATTGATGAGAGTATGAGTAAGTTTTGCTGGCATCATTCCGACCTGCATACTACGAGCAGGTTTTCCAAAGTCGACAACTTCGTATAAAGGGATATTCTGATACCCGAGTACCACACCGACAAATCACTTCATCTTGGGGAAAGGGACGATTTCTATTCATTTTTCCTTGATTTCGCGATCGGTATGTAGGAGGTCAATTTTTTTGAAACGTTTAAAATGATACTTTTTCTTTCGATTGATTCAGAGTGATGAATCGCTAGTACCTAAGAGTCTTTTTCATTCAAAATATTCTTCGGCTCTAAAAATTTCAACCACTTTCCCCCATTTTACGAGAGATGCTAATTCTGGTAATATCTCTGGCTTTTGGCAGTAAAAAGTAAAGAGATGATCAGTTTTTCTCTCTACATCAAAAACATCTGCTAATTCTAGCTCTTTGAGTGCAATTTGAGGGTGATTTCAGATGACTGCAAAATACATATTATCTCCAGTATACGAAAAAGAGCATATAAAAGCAATAAAAATCTATTGACTTTTGAAGAATTTTGACTATAATAAAAAATTGTAAAACAAAAATTGGGAAAAAATAAAATGAAAAACTTTTATCCAAAAAGAAAAAAATCAGACACTTTTTATTTGATGATAGCATTAGTAATACTGGTTACAATGCTAGGGATCGTATATTTCTATCAATGGGGTAACACCCAAAAAGAAGTGATAGAAAACAAAAAAAAAACTGAATTGGAAGAACAATTCAGAAACAACAAAATAAAAATAACAAAAAATAATTTTAGACAATTAGTTCCAACGCTAAAGGAACAATTATCAGATGAATATTGGTATAACGATTGGTTATACCAAGATCCTCCCATATTTAAATTCGGATCGGGGACGATACGTTACGAATCCGAAGAGAAACATTTCGAAAATAAAGTTATTGTTGAAATGCCATTTGATTCATCAAAATTTTTCTATCTTTTATCTGATGAAGATTATTCTTTGTCAGAAAGAATAGAAGGGGAAGTAATTTTTAGCGACTGTATTGTCGCGAGATAAATAAGTTAGTACTGATAGCTTCTCTATCAGTACGCTTTTTTTAATTACGAAACCTTTAGGACTTACAATCTATCTTTCTACAGCATATTTAGCGAGTTTTACCTCCTTCTATCATTCTTCCCTTTGGGAGCGTATCCTCTTCTTTCATCTCTTCTCGCTTGTGCCTCTGGAGATCTACCATAATTTCCTCTTTCTCCCGATGTTTTATGTCAGTATTCTCTTCTTTCTCCTCTATTGAATCTCCCTCCTCCGTCAGGTTTTTTATCTTTTGCTTTTGAAACTAAGGATCTTCCATTACTTCTCTGCTTAGAAAATACATGTAAAATCACTTCAGCCTCAGCAAAAGGTACAGTAATAAACGAAAAATCCTCCATCACTCTCACATCATCAATATCTCTTGGAGAGACTCCTGCCTCTTTTTCGATATATTCTACGAGATTGCGTGCACTAAATCCGTCTTTTCTTCCTAGAGCAATAAACAGTCTACTGGTTCAGGTTGTATCAATACTCACTTCATTGATCTGTTTGAAGCTGTCTGCAGTGAGTCCATCTTGATAGTTCAACTTCAATAAAGCTGATATAACCTCTTCAGGAGAATGATCTTTAAGTAAATACTGTGACACTCCATCATACTGTTTGTACACATCTCCAGCCAAAACTGCGTCAATATCCGCTTTTAGTTTCAATTTTCTCGCCTCCATAATATCTTTAATTTCTGGGATATTCCCTTTTTGGATATCCGTTTTAGTCACTCTTTGGATCAAGACAATTCTTTTGTATTCCTGAGGGGTTACAAAAGTGATAGCTTTTCCCATTTTCCCAGCTCTTCCGGTTCTTCCTACTCTGTGGACATAACTTTCAGTATCTTGTGGGAGAGAATAGTTGATGACGTGAGAAATATCATTCACATCAATCCCTCTTGCCGCTACATCGGTAGCTACCAAGATTTTATTTTTCTTATCTTTAAAAGATTTCAGAATTCTTTCTCTCTGTTTTTGCTGAACATCTCAGTGAAGTCCTAACGCCTGATATCCTCTCTCATTTAACTTCGTCGTCACGAGATCACAATCTAACTTAGTCTTGCAAAAAATAATTCAATAAAAATCAGGTTCAATGTCGATTATCCTACATAAAGCCTCGAATTTATCACTTTCACGCACTTCGAAATAAAGCTGTGTAGTATTGGTAGTAGTAAGTTGTTTATTTTTTACTGAGATGAGCTGATAGTCTCCCATATATTTTTTTGCAACATGCAAAATCTCTTTTGGCATAGTCGCAGAGAAAAGGAGCACTTGTTTATGATCGTTTGTTTGCTTAAATATTTTTTCGATATCATCGATAAATCACATATTTAACATTTCATCCGCTTCATCCAAGATCATATACGAGATATGCTCTAGTGTAAGGGTCTTACGATTGAGGTGATCAATGATTCTTCCAGGAGTTCCAACCACGATATCTACGCCCTTTTTTAGTGCTCTGATTTGGATATCGTACGATTGTCCTCAATAAATAGGAATAATAGTGAGTTTTTCTTTCCTATCAGACTGAAAAGAATTGATCTCTTCCGCTACCTGAATAGCTAATTCTCTCGTAGGAGCGAGGATAAGCGCCTGTGGGCGTCCACAGCGAGCAAGCTTCTCAATTAAAGGAATCCCAAAAGCAGCGGTTTTCCCTGTACCGGTAGCTGCCTGTCAGATCACATTTTCATTTCCCGCCATGAGGAGAGGAATGACTTGTGCCTGAATAGGAGAAGGACTCTCAAAACCTTTAGTTTCGAGAGATTTAAGCATTTCTTTGGATAATCAAAGTTCTGAAAAAGACAGAAAAGGTTCTGTAGAAGTCATAAAAATAAGAAAAAAAGTGTAAAAAGGATGCTTTTAATCACAGCCGAGTGATTTAGACAAACCTTTTTCAACTAAAGAAATGGAGTGAAATGAACACTAACGCAGTTCGCTGAAACCCATTTGTCACAAAATCAAAAATAAGTATAAGGATTTACCCTATAAATTGCAAGGAAATAATTGACAAATGAAATAATATGTTTTTTCAAAAACATTATTTCATATAAAGTCAAGATAAAAAAGAAGAAAAATCTGATTTTTTTTGTCTTTATTGCACCAAATCGCTAAGATAAGTACTGAGTGAAAACTCTTTTTTATCTCAGTTCTCTCTGATGGCAGCTCCGGCTGGAGAAGTACAAAATACTCCAAACTTAGCCCCAACCAATCCCGTAGATACCACTCTACAACAAAGCACCCTACGTGGAAAAAGCCATCCGCTCGGTAGCTGCTCAAACCTACAGAGAGTTTGAACTGATTGTGATTGATGATGG
>CAZEFV010000089.1:0-3756 GCA_964511595.1 uncultured Candidatus Peribacteria bacterium | reverse complement strand
TTTAAAAAGCTTCTCATCTCTCAATTTTCATGGGATAAAATATTTGCTTTATAGCTATTTTTATGCTAAAGGCAATCTATTTTCTGCGTTTGTCACAAAAAAGAAAAGAATTCGTTGCAATAGTTGATGATTTATCTAATATTCTTTTGATTTTAAATTTTTATTTTATCGCTATGAAAAAAGGATTATTATTTTTGTTTTCAGCTTTTTTTCTGTTTTCTTTTGCGGGAGCTGCCGTAATGGATACTCAAATTGAGGATGCTTTGGCTAAAAAACAGCAGGCAGAAATGCTGAAAAATACTAAAGATTTGGATCAAAAACTTACTTTTGATCAAGTGAGTTCCTGTGAATCAATGGATAAAGTTTTGGGAAAATTTTTGGAAACTTATAAAAAGCTGTATCCAGAACAACGTTATCCTTACTATTATGATAGAGAGATGCTGGCAATGGATAGTGTAGTGACGGAAAGTGTGTCGCAGAATGGAGCTCAGAATAATTCTGCTATACAAAGTGTTGTTCCTTCTGCAGCGGGCACAAAGGATGCTGGAAGTCCGGAATACTCTACGACTAATTTGCAAAAGGTGGGAGTGGATGAACCAGATCTTTTGAAATCTAATGGAGATTATTTGTTCTATTATGTAGAGAGAGATGCTGCAAATAATGCGTATGTAGCAGTCGTAAAGACCCCAAAAAATGCGGACTTGCAAGATGCTGAATTGGTGAAAAAAATTAGCATCCCTTCTTCTCTTAATGGAGTTCAGCTTTTTTTACAGGGTGATCATTTAGTGATTTTGGCGAATAGATATTCTGAATATTCAACTGATTCTGTACTAGGCAATACACATACTGTAGCTATTTTTTATAATATTAAGGATATGGACAATCTCTTTTTAGAAAAAATGATAGATGTGAATGGGAATTTTCAGGATGCAAGAATTGTCGATGGTCAGCTTTATTTAATTTCTAATATGTATTTGGATTGGTACAGGATCGCTTATCCAGAAAATCCTATTCTTTTCAATGATCTGGTGCCGACTACTACGCAATTTACCTTGAAAGATGCTACAACAACTCTCAATCATCAATCTTATGCAAAACAAGAATATCAATTGCCGTGTAATTCCGTTTTCTATCTTTTTCCTAGTGAAGAAAGCATGAAACAACTCTGAATAATGCCACAATTTACTTTGATCTCTAAGATTGCGGTTGATGATAGTTCTTTGGCTACAGAACAGAAATTGGTCTTTGGTACCGTTGAAAATATTCACATGTCTACAGATACTTTGTATTTGCCTTCTCCGATGTACTTTTCTTCTCCAATGAGATGTTTGAATTGTCGATGGCCTACATATTCACAAGGACAACAGACGCTTGTACACAAGATGAGTTTAGGATCGACGATTAGCTATAAAGGTTCAAAATTGATCCCTGGGATGCCACTCTCTCAATATTCTATGGATGAAGATGGTCAAGGAAATTTTAGAATTCTGACTAAAACATGGAATTCTAATTTAGCAACTCAGCTTTTTATCTTTGATAAAGGGTTTAATCTCGTCGGAAAATTGCTGGATATTGAGCCAGGAGAAGAGTTTAAATCTTCAAGATATATCTGAGATAAATTATATCTCGTAACATTTCAGCAGATTGATCCTCTTTTTGTCGTAGATATTGCAAACATTAAAGCTCCTAAAATTGTGGGAGAGTTGAAGATTCCTGGATATAGTACCTATCTCCATCCTTATGATACTCTACAGAATGGGATACAATATCTGATAGGACTTGGATATTCTACTAAAACTAATCAACGAGGTGGTACGACAAATGATAACATTAAATTAGACTTGTATAAAATTGATTTTACTGCTGAAGAAACTGCTATTACGAAGTGTACTAGTCTCATTACTAAAGATGTCAATCCTCAAGAGACAACTCTCTGTGCACGTTCGAGTGAAAAATGTTCTGAAGCTCAATATTTATATGAAGATTGTGTTTCTAAGGTTAACTCAGGAAATATTGCAGTTTCGCTTTTGAAAACTCATGAATTTGAGGGCGAAGTTGTGAGTTCTCCTTCTCTTATTAATCCTAGGATGTTTGTCTGGGATACGAAAAAAAAGGAACTGATGATGCCAGTATTTGCTTTTGATCAGAAAGAAATGACGCAGGGGTCAGAAAAAGCTCAAATGTGGAAAACGGTTGAGTATCTTGCTAAATTTGTAGGAGCTAAGAAATTATCTATATCGCCAACTAAAGGGTTTAGTGAAGTGGTGAGTCAAAATTTTCCAGAATTGTTTACAAAAACTCAATTTTATGGAGGATATCAGCAAAATGCTAGAGTGGGATATGTTGGAAATGTAGGATATTTCTTGATGGGAGGTTTTGTATCGTTTTTTGATGGAGTGAAGAAGGTGACCTTGGGTGCATTGTAGAGGTAGAGAAAAGCTCCCATCAGGGAGCTTTTGTATTAGAAATAACTAAGATTGAAAATTTGTCGAAGAAAAGTACAATGCTTGAACGTTTTTTATATTACCCACATATTTCCTATGACTTATGAAGAAGATATTGCTCGTCTTTCCTGATTGTCTCAATCAGAAGTAGAACAAAAACTTGTACAAGAATGATACAATGAATTGCCTTCTGCAAAAAAGAAATCTTTGCTTGGACTTATTGTACAAGTGCTAAAAGAGCCAATGTTTATTCTCCTTTTTGTGTGTGGGGTACTCTACTTATTGTTGTGAGATATGACTGAAGCAATAATGCTTTTGGGCTGTGTAATGGTGATTGTTATGATTACTATTCATCAGGAAAATAAAACAGAAAAGGCTCTTCAAACCTTGAAAGATCTTTCTAGTCCGGAGGCTTTGGTTATTAGAGATGGGGTGCAATAAAAAATCCTTGCAAAATATGTAGTGTCAGGCGATCTTTTGATCCTGAATGAGGGGGATAAAATTTCAGCGGATTGTTTAATGATTTGAGGCGGTAATTTTTCTGTGGATGAATCTCTTCTTACTGGAGAGCCCGTTCCTGTGAGAAAAATTGTTGGGAATGATGTTGATACTGATCTTACGAATGTAAGACCTGGCGGAGATGATCAGCCTTTTCTTTTTTCTGGAACGTTAGTTGTTTCTGGGCATGCAGTTGCGAAGGTTCTTGCTACGGGGGTACATACCGAGATTGGGCGTATAGGACAAGCTTTATGAAATATTGAGGTAGAGGGTACTTTTCTCCAAAAAGAGATAAAAAAGATTGTTAAAACAGCATTTATTATTGCTATTTTTTTGTGTTTGGTTGTGTTTGTGGTGTATAGTCTTTCTAGGGGTGATTGGATTAAGGGACTTTTGTCAGGATTGACGCTGGCGATGGGGATTTTGCCAGAAGAATTTCCCGTTGTCTTGACGATTTTTTTGGCGTTATGAGCTTGGAGAATGTCCAAAAAAAATGTGCTTACAAGAAATATGCATGCAGTCGAAACGCTTTGATCTTGCACGGTACTTTGTACTGACAAAACCTGAACACTGACACAAAATAAAATGACTGTACAAAAACTTTATACCGCATGAAAATATTATGATATTGGATCCTCTGATGTACCAGAACCTTTTCATGAATTGATCGAATATGGAATACTTGCTAGCAAGAAAGATCCTTTTGATCCTATGGAAAAGGCTTTAGAAGAGATCGGGCATAAAGTGGATGCTGTTCATATTCATGATCTTCCTCTGAAATATGAATATCCATTAGATCCAGATTTCTTAGCAT
>CAZEFV010000088.1:0-3837 GCA_964511595.1 uncultured Candidatus Peribacteria bacterium | reverse complement strand
GGCGTAAAGACGATTGTCTTTTGACGACCCAAGAGACAACAGGATGTACAAGAAAAGATTAAAAAATTTATACATTCCCTCAATTATATCATCGAAAAAGAGGAAATTATAATCGACACTGTAGATGAAGACTATTCTACTGTCGAGAGTGGAGAGATTCTTTCTAATTTTAAGAAAAATGAGGCGACAGATACGGTAAGTGCGATGCTGATTTTGGAGAGATGGAAGGCTCAGCAGAAGGAGGATGCTGAGTAAACTAAAAAAAACTCTTTTTTATAAAAAAGAGTTTTCATATACAAAATCACTATTTTGTTTATTTTTGTTCGTTGATAGTGATTTTTCCTTCCAAAATCCCCCATGTGGAAGACTCTTGGAAATAATAGGTCTCTGCAGTATCACCCTCTTTCATTGGGCGATGTAAATACCACAAATCACTACCTTTCCATGTCACTATCATTAGTTTTTCTCCTTTAGGGAGATTTACTATGGATTCTCCACCATACTCCTTAGCGCGTTGTTGCTCGGTACAGGATACAAAAGGCAAGATTAAGAATAAACATACCAGAACTTTTCCCATTAATTTTTCTCCATTTTTATTAGAATTTATTTATATATCTTTATATGATAGCCATTTTTAATTAAAAGTCAAGTCTTTTTTATGAGCAAACATTAAAATTGTAATAAAGAATTTTACCCAATAACAGGAAACATCAGAATCAAATCTAAAAAGACTTCAAAAATCTCAAATCACCATTGGTAAAATAGCGAATATCTCTGATCCCATATTTCATGGCAGCAACTCTATTGATACCGATACCAAAGGCAAATCCTGATCGTCATTCTCTAGGATCGATCCCCGCAGTCTGGAGAACATTGGGATGGATCATCCCTGCTCAGAGTAGCTCTATTCGACTAGAAAGCTGTTTTTCTCATGTTTTTGGATCCAGATATTCATATCTCGCATCTATCTCAAATCCCGGCTCCACAAATGGGAAATATCCGGGTCTCATTCTGACTTCTACCTTTTTTTGTAATACTCCTGAGAGAAAGGTCTCAATAATATATTTAAAATTGGCAATAGAGATATCTTTGTCAATATAGATGCCTTCCATCTGATAGAACATCGTATCGTGCGTTGCGTCCATCTCATCAAAACGATAGCATCTCCCTGGCAATACTGCCTTGATCGGCACGCCATATTTTTTGATAACACTATTTTGGGAAGAGGAAGTATGGGTCCTCATGACATAATTTTCGTCTCTTTCGTCCTTGTTTTTTAGGTAGATGGTATCGTGCATTTCCGTTGCTGGATGAGTAATGGGGATGTTTACTGCTTCGAAATTTTCGAATTTACTGACAACTTCTTTTCCCATTTCTACGATAAATCACATATTTTGAGCGATTTCTTCCATTTCTCTACGCGTTTTTGCTAATAAGTGATAAGAACCTGAATCACGATGTTGTGCAGGAAGAGAGATATCTACCAAATCTTTCCTCAGTAAACTATCGATTTCTTGCATCAAAAAAAGATTTTCCTTGTCTGTATAGGCGGTTTCTAAAGCAGATTTTAAAGCTGATAACTCTTGTCCTTTTATTTTTTTCTCTTCGATAGATAATGCTCCCATTGTTTTGAACTCCAAAGTGACACTTCCTTTTTTCCCAAGGTAGGTCTGGTATCGTGTTTCTAATTCGTCCTTATTTGAGACGAGTGAAAGTGAATCGAGAATCTGATTTTTATCTAACATATAAATAATCTAAAGAAGGTAAATCTCATCAGAAGAGTAGTTATTTGGTCAATGATTGCAATGAAAAAAGACAGATTTTTTTGCCTTTTAATGGAGGAATAGGTATACTTTAGGAGTATTTATTTTTTTATCTTATCTCATTATGAATATAAACTTTAACTCCTCAGAATCAGTAAATCCGTAGAGTACAGACAATTACCCTGAACTCTATGCTCAGCTCTTTGAGGCATCATCTGAAGATTCTGTACAATATTTAGATAAAGATTTTGTCGATAGCAGAATTGTTGGCAAAGGGATAGAAAATGAGGAGAATAAGACACTAGCAGAGGTTTTTTGATGCAATGATGAACACTGGGAATGAAACTTAACATCAAGCCTGATTAATGCTGGAGCACCTACCGACGATATAGAAACAACCATGAAAGAAGTTTATAGATGGGATCCTATTACCAAATATAATCTCGCATTTCTTATGGCTTTTTTAAAGAAACCTACTTCTGAAGAAAGGGAGAAAATTGAAAAAAAAGTTTGAAAACTTGATGATAGATTTTTAAGTCAAGGATATATTGTTTTTAGTGGGGATCATGCCAATATCACAAAAGAACAGCTCAATGCTACCAGCAAGGAGCTATTCAAGATCAGAGAGAAGGAAGTAGAGACCAGCTATCTTTCTCTTTTCCCAAAAAATAAAAGAGAATGACAACGCATTCCGCAAACTCTTATTCAAGGAATTGGAAGTGGTATGTGACCTAGTCCTTCATTTGCAGGAAATTATTTAGGAGAAGAAACTCCTGCTGATGATGTGAATTATATGCTACAATATCCTGCTGGAGAAGATACCTATACAGCCCTCCAATCAGTTACTTTATCAGAAGATGAAGATACTCAGTTCAAAATCATCCCTTCATGATATTCTGCAGGAGATAAACGAGTGGATATTGCTATTAAAAACAAAAAGATAGGGAAGCTTGATACTATACATCTACCTCATAAGACATATAAAAATCATGAATATCTAGATTGGGAGTATAAGGGAGCAGAATCAAAAGAGTGACTAAATGGAATACAAAAATTAAAAAAACTAGGTTTTATATTTAATCCCGATAGTTTACTGATCACTATCCCGAAAAAACTTGCACCACTCTATAATATAGAACTCTCCTTTATGATAGATCGTACAACAGTAGAAAGAGAAAACACTGTGTATCTCGTCACAATCAGCAATAGAATGGATGAAATCGTACTTGAAGATTTTGCTGCAAATAATATTGAAAACTTTGCAGGAGAAAATATCTACGCTCTAGGAAGCTTTAAACTCAGCAAAGAGTGAGAAAAGGAATATCAGGATTTTGTCGATAAAGTTAACGAAATTACTGATCCACGTCGTGTGATGTTATCTGTAGGAGTCAGTAAAGATAGATGCACCCCTGGGAAAGAGAAAGAAAAAACTGAAGAATGTAATACATTTGTACAAGAAAATATAGCAAAATTTTGAAATGCTAAACGTCAACTACGAGAGAAAGGGAAAAACTTTATTGAAAGCGAAGGTGTCAAAGAGTCGTTTATTAAAGTATTTTGAGATGATAATTTACAAGTAAATTATCAAAGATCGTTATTATTGGCAAGAGTTGTAAACCTGCTGAATCTCACTGATGAAAAGCTAATGAATAAAACTGATAAGGAAGGGAAAAAACTTTTTAATTTTGGCTGGAATATTCGAATAGGAAAAAATCTCAGAAGACAAGCCGCAAGAACTTCCGAAAAATAAAAAAATTTTATTTTCTATCTCGTTAAGCGAACAATGACTAATAAAGAGAAGGAAGTTAAAAAAAAGAAGAAAAGTCCAAAGAGTCTACAAGATACTGCGTATACTCATACTTTTTATGAGACTGAAGAACAACTCTCTACCATGTCGACAACTATTCAGCTCGATGAAACAAAAAAAGAAGCTAAAAGAGCAGCTCAAGAAAGAATAGACAATCTTTCTAAACAGGAGTTTGAAAAGCTGGTAAATACACCGATCGCTCAGCTGCCTGAATATGAGACTAAATTCCTTATGCTTCGTCGAATCAATACTCAAACGAGGAAGAAA
>CAZEFV010000087.1:0-3884 GCA_964511595.1 uncultured Candidatus Peribacteria bacterium | reverse complement strand
GGTGTGCAACCTCTTTCCACTTTTTAGGTACCGCTTTTTCTATCTGCTGAGAAGTCTGCAGAGGAGTCGTAGTATGCAAGATTCATAGCCTATTTACTACTCTATGTACATGCGTATCTACCGCAATGACCGGATACTGATAGAGGACACGTTGGACCACTTTCGCGGTTTTCTCTCCGACTCACGGTAATTTTAAGAGTTCTTCAGTACGCTCTGGGATCACGGTAGTCCTAGCAGAGAGCTCGTTTTTCCATGCAACCAATATCTCTGCAGTCTGAAAAAGATGTTTTGCTTTCATCCTATAATAATTTACCGAACTGACCGCCTGTTCTAGATCTTCTTGTCCCATAGATATCACATCTTCTGGCTCACGAACAGATAAAAAAAGCTGATCAGTAATTTTGTTCACCTGTTTATCGGTACTTTGAGCCGATAGCATCACCGCGACCAATAACTGAAAAGGAGTCTCTCGCCTCAGTTCCGTCTCAAACGTATCAAAAAGTGTCCCAACATATCCAAAAAAAGTGTCATAGTCAGCGGATTTTCGTTGCATTTTCTCTTGAAGTAGGAGATAAAATCCCTATAGATAACTATACTTTTACCAATTTACATCAAAAATGCAATCATCTTTTATTATTTTTTTAGATTGTCTGTATGGACTGAGTGGAGTCATTTCTATGTTTGCTTATCGACCGACTATAAAAGATTTACTTCAAGGAATCCCTAGTGCAAACTTCCGAACCTATTTCTTACGATGTCTATATTATGTAGTTTCAGTATTTTATGGTATTTTTGTGATCCAAGATACCTTATTTATTATTTTGAGTAGTATCGACGCATTGATTCTGCTTTTTATTTCTACTTTGATTATAAAAGTTCACCATGTTGATCGCTATAGACAAGCCAAAGGAGCTCACCAGCTTTGACCTTGTTAAACGTCTAAAACACGTTTTCCCAGGAGAAAAAATCGGGCATAGTGGCACCCTAGACCCAAAAGCTACCGGATTAATGATCCTCTGAATAGGAAAAGATACAAAAAAGCTGAATACTTTGATCGGACTAGATAAAACCTATGAAACCGTTATCGATTTCTCAAAAAACAGTGATACTCGAGATTTAGGATATCGAGAACAATTTGAAGAATTTCCGTTACTTGAGGGTGTGGAGAAATGACTGATATTGCCCTCAGGCACAAAAATCGCTCCTACCATATCTCAGCTACAAGAAAAGCTCACCTCTCTTATTCCTAGTTATGAGCTTCCCTTACCAGCTTTCTCAGCCAAAAAAAAAGAAGGGAAAAGGCTGTACCAACTCGCTAGAAAAGGAGAAGAAATCCACGAAACAAAGCTAATGAACATTCATGGATATGAGATACTTGACTATCAGTTTCCACTCCTAAAACTTAGACTAGATGTAGGATCGGGGACATATATCCGTTCGATTGGACATCGATTAGGAGAGGAATTCGGTTTAGGAGGCATTTTAGCTGAATTGAGGAGGACAAGAATCGGAAAATGGAACATACAAAACCCGAGAGACAATGCTGCTGAGGTCGATTATCATATGAGAGGACAAGTAGGAAGTTTCTGGTGGCGGGAAATTCAAGAATAAAAAACAGGCATCCTATAAAGATGCCCTTTAGAGGGAATTATCCGTTGGTATCACAGACTCCTTCTCTGATAGGTGGCTATTCTTCTTCATTATTACCTTGAGATTTTTGCTCAAGACCTTGTTCTGCGCAACCATCTGATGATTCAATCTTAACATAATATTTCTCGTCTAAGACTTCATGGATACAGTCGACAATAATGTTATATCCCTTTTCTTTACTTCTATCAGGATTTTTGTTCGGCATTTTATTTCTCCTTGTAATAAGTGAACAGTTCTTTATTATAGTCAAAATTCTTTAAAAGTCAACAGCAAATAATGTCCTATCTTTTCAAATCTCAGCCAGAAGATTTCCTAGTCGAGGAAATACTTATCTCATACCCAGAAGGGGAGTGAGATGTCCTTTGGATAAAATTCGAAAAAAAAAATCTGACAACGATGGACGTGATTGCTCATCTTTTACAAAAACTTCCCCTCGAACGTAAGGATCTAGGAATTGCAGGACTCAAGGATAAAGCAGGAATCACTCGCCAGCGAATTACTCTCTATCGTAGTAAACTAGAAAGTTGCGGTGGAGAACAGACTTTTCTTTCTTCTTTATCAGAAAAAGTGACCATTTTAGAGACAAAATGGGGGAAAAACGTACTAAAAATCTGAGGAAATGCAGGAAATGCCTTCCAAATTAAAATTCGCAATCTTCTCCCCAGTCAAGAGGAAACAGATCAGCAAACAGCTTCTATAAAATGAAAACTGCTAAGTAATATCGAAAAAGTAAAAAAAAACTGATTCCCTAATGCATTTGGACATCAGAGATTTTGAAAGAAAATGAAAAATTTTCGAGAAGCAAAACAGATGATAGACGAGTTATCTCAGAGTGAAAGCACTTCTGACATCTCATCAGCAGAGAATGCAAGTCCAATCAATGCAAAACATATGCTTTGAAGATTTTCTCTCCAATCCTATCCAAGCGGACGATTTAACGAGTATGTGATGAAGAGACGAGAAAAATGACAAATCCTGTTAGAAGGAGATACTTTAGTGGATAGATATCATGCACAAGGGGCAAACTCTTGCTCTTATGCTGGACAATTTCCGTTATCTGAAAAAAAACTATGGATTCCTACAGGTCCAATGCTTGGTGGCGATATTCCACTCGCAAAACGTGCTACAAAAGCGAGGGTTAGAGAAGATCAGCTTTTACAGCTTGCAGGATTTTGAGAAAGAGAAAAAGAAATCTGCAAACAACTTCATCTCATGTGATATCGTAGACCATTACGAGTAAATATCTCAGATATAGAAACGAAATTTGAGGGAAAAGATGTACTATTTCAGTTTTCCTTACCTACAGGAAGTTATGCGACCGTTCTATTAAATTTTTTACTAGAAGGGATTGATGACAAGAGTTTAAAAGAGAATAAGCTCGATATCCCAAGAATTGACCTTCAAAAGTTGCAAAATTAATAGAGTTTGAGTAAAATCAGGAGAGTCTTTACTCGCTTATTGATCATGCACTTACCAAAAAGATCTCTTCTAATCAGTATTTTTTCTCTCTTTTTCTGCCTTACTGGTGGAGTTTTTGCAGTAGATTATCCAGGAGATTGTGGCATCGTGATAGGAGATTATGCGAGTTCAGGAACTTTTTATAGTGTAGATTTGCTTTGGACTAAATCTTCGTTTTCTCCTACATTTGAAAAAATACTAGATAGCAAGAGCCTCAATCAGGCTTTCCTGAACCTTCAAAAAGTCTGTTGCCAGGAAAGTCAAAATTTTTATCTCGATAGAGCAAAAGTTTGTCAAAAAGATGCTCCCTATTTTTATCAGGGGAATGTCCCTCAATCCTATTATCTTTTTGATCATGCACGAGATGTACTGATGAGAAGATTAGATGGCAATATTGATGATCGATATCTTTCAGATCAGCTAGATCATAAAGGAGAATCTTGGTATACGCAAATCTCTGCAACCATGGAACAGATCGAAGGCGATGAAAACACAACTCCCAAGATAATTTCAGATACTTATAAGGAGTATCGATCTGTAAGACAGGAAAATATTCTCCGTGGAATGATGGAAAACATCTCAGATTCCTTACCAGAGGTAATTGCATATATGATGACAGGTAAAAATTTAGAAATATTACAACGCTATGATGAATGGACTTTGGGAGAAAGATATAGAAATAGCTGTAATATAGCAGGATTTCTTTATGCACTTTTTGCTGATAGTAAAAACAATAATGCATCAGTACTCACGACGAGAGGACATTTGTTAGATGG
>CAZEFV010000086.1:0-3939 GCA_964511595.1 uncultured Candidatus Peribacteria bacterium | reverse complement strand
AATGCAAGCATAAAGTTAGCGATATTTTTCATCAAGTTTCGTGTAAGCCAAAGGAAGCTGTCCATTCCCAATACGGCTCCATACACCCAAGAATTTGTTAAAAATAGTCCAGCAAAATATGCTGGCAGGATCCATATCCATGACAACAGACTGAAAAAAAAGTGCAATAATCCTCCTGTAGTCATAATCTGTTGTGTAGATTCTGGTACTCAATCTGCAGCAAAAACACCTCAAAATCCCACAATTCCTACAACTGCTAATAGAATAAAAAATTTGAGATATTGAGTATGACGCATCTGCTAAATGATCAGTAAAATAAGAGATAAAAAGCTGATAATGAGATATTTTATGGATTTTTAAAAGATTCTTCCTTTTCTTCAATAATTTTTTTAATTTCCTCATCTTCAAAGAATTTACTATCTACATCCTTATCTTTAATGTTTTGTATTTCCTTTGAGCTTTTTGCCTTCGTGTACTCAGTCAAGAAAACTTCTTTGATAATTTTTTCGATATCAGGATCTTTGTAGAGTCGTGTAGTATCTTCTTTTTTTACTTCTCCTATCTCCTGAATATTTTTTGAGTTAGTATATCTTCCTTGGAAGTAATCTTTGAGAGCGGCATTGATATTGATGCGATCTTTATCAGGAGCTGTAGTAGAGGCTTTTTGCAACTGTTTTATAAGTGTTTTTACTGAAGATCTATCCGCGTAATTGACGAGATCAATAGGTTTCACTGCAATAGTATTATTCTCTCATAGAGGAATCTCTTGACTAGCATGTTTCCCTTTTTTTACGATATCCTTAAAAAATTCATCACGTACAGTATCGTTGAAGTAATTTGCATCTGGGGAAAACGCACGATTCATATCTTTTTGTTTAGTAGCTTTATATAACGCATCTTCTTCAAAAAGTTGAGCAAAAGGGGTTCATCTAATTCCTCTCATCCTTGCCTCATCCAGCTTAGCATCATAGGATCTTTGCATACGTTGAAATACTCCATTATGATTACTAGGATTAAAGCTGTCGAGTCACACCTTCCCGCTACCAAAAGGAATAATAGGCATCCTCGTAAGGGTAGAGGTTACGAAACTCTCAATCGTTCCTCCTACTTTCTCTCATAGTTTGGTAGACTTAATAGCCCAAAATAAGAGTGACCATATAATAGCGATTCCAATCATATTGATAACGATTTTGGAAATATAGATAGAGCCTCCAGTAATCGTAAGAGAGAACATCCCTAAAAAGAGTTTATTCTCAGGCAGTACATCTGTACTATTTATTCCCTGCAGACAAAAGACAAACACAGTACACATACTCACGGCAAACGTAATTAGCACAGGGGCTAAGAGAAGCTTTATTACTTCTGCGAGAGAAAGATATTTTTTATATTCTTCTCAGAGTCGATCTTCTTTCTTAAAAATAATTAAAACGATCCAAATGGGACAGATAGCAATAAGGACCCACAGAATAACTACTCTCACAACCAATACGACAGCTAACGCTAATAGAGGAGCAACTAGTGCAAAAATATAGAAAAGATTGAGCAAAGTATTGAGTGCAGAGACGTAAAGGTCAGTTCCTTTGTAGCTTGGAGCAACAATATTCCTGTCTCCAGCGACCAAGAGCTGTCCATACATGACCGTCATGACTCATACATAAGATTGAGACTCACTAAGTACATCTTTGAGGTTTTGAGATTCGCCTGCGGCAGTTGTCCATCATTGATCCTTATCTATTCCTATTTGTGATAATTTTGGATCTTTAAATCACTCTTCGGAAGTGTTAGTCTGTTTTTGACCTTGAACGACCTTCCAAGAATCTTCCTCTGCTAACACAATTTGTCATTGATCAATAAAAGCCTGAATTTCTCATTTGAGCTTTTGGATGTTTGCCTCTTGGATGATTGTCGTATTTTTTTTTAGCAGTGTCTGACGGTCAAGGATTTCTTCATCGTATTTTTCTTGCCCTGTAGAAGAGATAATTCCTGGATCCTTAAGGAATCCTTCAGTAAATCGATAGATTTGACCATAGTAGTGACATTTTCCACCTTCTGTAGCGACCCAATTATTCGTACCATCTGAGCTTTGGTATGCGACAATTTGTCTTCAAATAATAAGTTCTTGAGAAAGATTCCCATGATTGTAGTAAGAGCGCGCACACGGAGAGATTCTTCGAGTTTTGGTATGCATAATATCAATATTTGAATTTTCTGACTTTTGTAGATTATAAATTCTCTCATAACGTGGGTATTTGATATTTAATTCATTGTTTTGACTTTGTCCTAAAATAGTAATAGGCAATCATCCTATCCCATAAGTAGCAATGGTAGAGATATCTACTGCGGACGCCATCAGAAACCGACTAGCCTGTATCAAAATCCCAGCAATCAAGGTATTAGTAATCAGTTTTTTAAATTCTGCAGCAACTTTTTTATCTTTTGCAAATAGAGTTGTCAGCAAAGTATAAATAAACAAAAAAGCAAGAAAAAAATTTGCAAGATTTTTCGTGAGGTTTCGTACAATCCATAGAGCAGAGTCAAATCAAAATACTGATCAATACACCATAGAGTTATCCATTGCCCATCCACATACCATCAGTAGTGGTCGTAAGATAATATTTGCGACTCTAACTAATGTCTGTCAAATGCTATCCATTCCAATGATTTTATCATCAATCATGGTTTGAGTGGTTTTTTCGTTAGTTTGAGCAAAAGTCTGTTGTACCCCTGATACGTTCCCAAACATCAGCATATTACCCAAGAGAAAAAGAATACTGAAAAGGACGAGTTTTCTAACTTTTCATTGTAGTTTTTTATGGATAATCTGAAACATATGAGAATCTTTTTTTAAAGATAAATACTCAAGTATAGTCATTTTTTAATAAAACGAAAAACTCACGAAAGTTATATCTCTCTTTTAATTGACATTTAAAAAAAACAAGACACCGCAGGTGTCTTGCCTCTATAAAGTCAAGTAAATAATGATTATTAAAGTTTATCGCTAGTAAGCCATTTCCCTTTCATACAACCATTAAGTTTTCAAAGTTCTTTTGCTTTATCTCGGTATGCTCCTTTTACATCACTATAAGTTCCGATTTTTCGACCTTCAGCAATTCACTTAAATACCATATACGTATCACAAGAAATTTGTTGAGCAACATTAGCATTTTTACCGATCATCGCTTTTTCTTGTGCGGTCTTTGCGTAGGCATAATCTGAGCTAGATTTAGAGAGATTTTGGAAGGAAACATCCGTCTTTTTTGAGAGAGGAATTTTATTCTCTTTGAGCACGTATTTGATAGCCTCTAGCATAGTAACATCTTTCTTGCTTCCAGAAGTGATAGTGTTGGTTTCAGGAGATATAGGTTGTGGTAGAGTATCTTCTTCGGAGAGGACTCCAGTTTTTTCTTGAGCTCAAGTAGTAATGATAGATCCTGTGCTGATCGTTCCAGTATCTGCATGAGGTATTTCCTGAATATCTCCAGAAATGACCATACCGGTTGCCTCATATACATAATCTCCGGTACTAGTTTCACCGGTATTTTGTGGTTGTTCTGTTGAAGGAGTGAGAGTGTCTACCGTATTGTCCCATGGGAACCCTTGCCCCAAAAATGAAGGAATATTGCTAAAAACATATCCTAGACTAGCCACCATAATAAGGTAATAAAACCAAGCAGTTGCTAGCTTTCTTACTGCGGTAAATCCTCTCACGTCCAATATCTTCCCAATCAAGACATACAATAAAAACCCGACGATACTTGCTGCAAATGGTGCCCACTTGCCAATAATCTCGCCAATAATAAACATCAAAATCGCAGCTATCAAAAGAGAAACTAACCAAACAAATCGTTGTCAGGTTTTTTTAACTTTGACCTTTCTTGAAGGGCTAGGATGGACAACTTCAGGAACCCTTTCCATCACAACTTTCTCAGGGACTCTCTC
>CAZEFV010000085.1:1560-3986 GCA_964511595.1 uncultured Candidatus Peribacteria bacterium | reverse complement strand
ATACGCGAACGTACATGCTACGATGTTGAGCTTCTTCAGGAAATCGGGTTTTGCAAGGGTATAGAAAACTATTCAAGAGTGCTTTCGGGCAGGGCACCGGGCAGCGCGCCTTTTACATTGCTAGATTATTTCCCAGAAGATTTTCTGCTCGTTATTGATGAAAGTCATATGACAATACCTCAGCTAAATGCAATGGCTGAATGAGATAGAGCCAGAAAATCAAATCTCATCAATTATGGTTTCCGCCTGCCTAGTGCAATAGATCATCGTCCTCTAAGATTCGAAGAATTAGAAACAATAATAGGATGGAAGAAGCTAGACGAAATCAGATTAGACGAAGCAAGATCAGGAATTACAAAAGCAGAAAATACAGTACAAAATAACGACAAAAACACTCTTTCCAAAGAAGAAAAACTTACTCTCGCAAGACAAGAAAACCAACTCGAAAATCTCAAATCCAAACAGAAAAAGAAAGCTAAATCCATTTTTCTTTCTGCTACTCCAGGAAAGTACGAAATTGAATTGAGTGATCAAATAGTAGAACAGATTATCAGACCTACAGGATTACTAGATCCTATTACCTACATATATCCCAAAAGCGGAGACTACAACCAGCTCCTAAGCTCTCTGGATAAATTACTTCAAAAAAAACCTTATTTAGACGAGTTTCTCCACGAAGTAGACAAAACAGAAGACGAAAAAGATATTCTAATGGACGTTTTTTGAGAAACCTGAGAACCCCAAGAATCTGTTTAATTTTTAATTTTTTATATCAAAAATATGACTATTGAAAATCCACAAAATCAACTTAGAGTTCATTCTTACGAAACTTTTGCAACTCAAGATGGACCAGGAATCAGATTAGTAATCTTTTTACAAGGATGTCATTTTAGATGCCAATACTGTCAGAACCCAGACACGCTCCCTCTCGATGCAGGATATCTTATGTCTGCAGATGAAATCGTAGCATTAGCTCTCAAGGAAAAAGAGTATTTCTGAGATACAGGAGGAATAACATTTTCAGGAGGAGAACCTCTCTTACAAGCAAAAGCTCTCAAAGAAGTAATAAAAAAGCTGAAAGAAAACGGATTTCATACCTGCATAGATACCAATGGAGGAATACGAAATAACGATGTAAAAGAATGCATAGAAATTGTCGATCACATCCTGCCTGATATCAAGCAGATCAGCTCAGAAAAACACAAAGCACTTACTGGAAACGATAATCAGCTTCCTCTCTCTTTTGTACAAACTATAGACGAGATGAAAAAAGAATATCGAATAAGATATGTGGTCGTATCCGATTTAACAGACCAAGAAAACGACATTCATCAGCTCGGAACATTTTTAGAAACTTTGCCAAATTTTCAGAGAATCGAGCTCCTCCCCTACCATAATCTATGAGTAAGCAAACGAGAAAAATTAGGAATTACATATCCTTTAGAAGGAAAACATGCAAGTACTGTAGAAGAGTTGGATAAAGTCAGAGATATCTTGAAAACATATGTAGGAGAAAAAGTCATGATTAGAGGATAAAAAACGTTTTTTAAACTTTTAATATACTTCCCTTAAATATGAAATCACAATTTCCCATATTCCTAAATAATCCAGGACTCATCTACCTTGACAACGCAGCTTCTACGCAAAAACCTCGTCAAGTAATCGAATGAGTAGCTAATTTCCTAAGTCACGATTACGCAAACATTCACAGGGGACTTTATTCTCTCTCAGAGAGATCTGAAAATCTCTATCATCAAAGTAAAGTTTTACTTGCTGATTTAATAGGTTGTGAAGCCAAAGAAATTATCTATAGTTACAACGCCACCTACTGTTTTAATTTACTTATTCAGGCGCTTATCAATAGTAAAAAAATTCAGAAAGGAGACAACATTTTACTCGGAATGCGAGAGCATCATTCAAATATCGTTTCTCGACAAATGCTCGCAGAGACATTTGGTTTCAACATCAGATTTATACAACTAGATGAAAATTACGAAATAGATCGAGAGAATTTTGTAGATCAGTATGATGAAAGCGTAAAAGTGGTAGCTATCTCTCATATTTCCAATGTCACCGGACAAATTATTGACGTCGCAAAAGTAAAGAATCAGCTCAGAGAAGATACGTTTTTTATCATAGATGGTTCACAATCTACACCACATATTCCCGTAAATGTAAAAGAGATTAACTGTGATGCAATGATTATGACCGCCCATAAAATGTTTGCTGATACAGGACTTGGAATGCTCTATCTCCAGCACCAACGGATAAAAAGCCTAGATCCATTCATCCTCTGAGGAGGTACCGTAAAAGACGTCAATGAAACAAACTTTTCTCTCCAAGGGAACAGCGACAAACGAGAGGCAGGGACTCCAAATATCGTAGGAGCCGTTTCTCTCCTCAAAGCACTGGAATTCATCCAATCT
>CAZEFV010000085.1:0-1550 GCA_964511595.1 uncultured Candidatus Peribacteria bacterium | reverse complement strand
ATGCCTGCAATTCAGCGTCACGAAAAATCTTTAGTAACAATCTGTAATCAAGAATTCAAAAAAAGAGAAAAAAAAATCAGAATATTTTGAACTCTCAATGACGAAAAACGTGTAGGAGTCTACGCATTTGAGATTCAAGGGAAAAGTTTTAATAAAGTCGCAGAAACTTTTGCACAACATAATATCTGTATCCGTGGAGGGGGGCACTGCGCCTATCCTCTTCACAAATTTCTAAAGGCAAATGGTAGCGTCAGGATGAGTCTGAGCATCTACAATGATGCAGAAGATATCCAAAAGTTTTTTGAGGTAATAGATATGTTAAACGGAGATTAATACAAATAAGACTTCTCTTGAAAAAAACAAAGACTTTCTTACATTACAAGATAGTCAGCTTTTTATTTCTTATTATATTTTATCATGACACACAAAATCATTGATTTACACGCTAGAGAAGTACTGGATTCTCGTGGAAATCCTACCGTAGAAGCAGAAATCACCCTTGAGGGAAACGTAATGGCGAGAGCCATCGTACCAAGTGGAGCTTCCACAGGAATACACGAAGCATTAGAACTCAGAGACGGAGACAAAAATCGTTATCTCGGAAAAGGAGTACTCACCGCAGTAAACAACGTAAACACGACGATCAAATCTGCAATTCTGGACAAAGAATTTAATTCTTTTCGCGAATTAGATCAACTTCTCATCGCTTTAGATGGGACAAAAAATAAAGAGAAACTCGGAGCAAATGCAATTTTAGCGGTAAGTATGGCTTTTGTCGCTGCCATAGCAAAGAAAGAAGGAAAATATATCTATGAATACCTTGGAGAAGGGAAATGACATGTATTGCCCTACCCAATGATGAATATCCTCAATGGTGGAGCTCACGCAGACAATAATGTCGATGTACAAGAGTTTATGATTGTTCCTGTTTGAGCAGAAAATTTCCACGAATGACTCAGATTAGGAACAGAAGTATTTCACGCTCTAAAAGCATTACTTAAAAGTAAAGGACTTGCAACTTCTGTAGGTGATGAGGGTGGTTTCGCTCCAAATCTCACTAGCAACGAAGAAGCCTTACAAATAATTGTACAAGCAATAGAAAAAGCTGGTCACACAGGAAAGATCAAACTTGCATTAGACGTAGCAAGTAGCGAATTTTACAAAGAGGGGAAATACGATCTTGCTGGTGAAGGGAAAGTGCTTAGTAGAGAAGAACTTATCGATCTCTATGTAGATTGGTGTGAAAAATATCCTATCATGTCCATCGAAGATGGAATGGCAGAAGACGATTTCGAAGGGTGGAAAGAATTGACAAAAAAATTAGGAGATAAAGTTATGCTCGTTGGAGACGATCTTTTTGTGACAAATATCGAAAGATTACAAATGGGAATAGATCAAGAAATGGCAAACGCAATCCTCATAAAGCTCAATCAAATTGGAACTGTGAGCGAAACCTTAGACGCAATCAATCTCGCCCATGAAAATGGAATGAAAAGTGTTTCTTCTCACCGTTCTGGAGAGACAGAAGACACATTTATTGCAGATCTCGC
>CAZEFV010000084.1:0-4020 GCA_964511595.1 uncultured Candidatus Peribacteria bacterium | reverse complement strand
AACATAACCAAAAACGACTTGATTTTGAGAGATATTTATCTATCTTCTCACTCAGAATAGGTCTTTTTGAATGACCATATATTCTTCAAATAAGAAAAAAGTTTATTTTATTGATTAATATAAATGCTTTTTATTGTCTTTTCTCTTGCCACTCTCGCGATAGCAATAACAAGTATTGTAGCGCTTTTTTATGGGATAATTTTATTAATTTTCAACCCAGAAGAACGCTCCTTCCATGTTTTAAAAAAAATAGCAATAAGTCTCGTACTTGCTGTGGTATTTTTTTTGATAGTCCTGTTGTTAACTAATACTTTTTTAGCACATACCAATAGTTGAGAACTTAGATTTTCTCTTGAAGATATTATTCAGAAGATAGGACAATGGCTTCAGTGGAGTCGATAAAAAAATGGCATCACTAATGATACCATTGTCTATGAGAATACGCATATTCATAAGAATTTGCTATCATCTGTATACATCTTTCGATTATTTCTATAAAATTTACCATCCACCTTCCTATTGGACCGGATCGATAAATCTGTTTTAATAACCTTCCTGATCTATTGTCGGGGAAGTTTCCTACAGTCCTTACTTCAACCCTAAATAGAGATAAAGCGGGCTGTTTCAACAATAAAGCAATTTTTTCCTCAGTGATAAGGAAAAATTTCTTTGATTCTTCTTCGGTAATGTAATCTGGAGATAGCTCCCAGCGTTTACATCGTTTCTCCTTGGGGTTAAGAGTTGCTCCAAGACGTTGATTTTCGCAATCAAGAACGGCGTTTTTAATTGATTGGTAAAGTGATTTTTTATCTTTAGAAAGAATCGCTGTATAACATTCACTATTTTGCATAAAAAAGTCCTTATAAGAAGAAAAATCTTCGTCTGTCCCTATGATATAACAAATAGGTTTTGTCTTCTCACTCTCAGTACATTCAAGAAGTTTCTCATATATTTCCCTATGCATTGAGTGTTTTCCAAACAGAATATAAATATTCTGTGGAGTTATGCAGAGATTTATAGATTTCAACCGAGATAAAAACTTTATAAGATTGTTTTCACTCATATTTTCTCCTTTTGTTTATTTTTTTAATGGAAAAATTTTATTAATGGGCAATTGTAGTCAAAAATAGCTAAAAGTCAAGTTGAAATTAAAAGAACTTCCTCCAAAGCATCTCAATTCCGAGTTTAATACTATTAGAATTTTTTTGTCCTTTCCCAAGAGAATGATCTGTATACCTAATGTGTACAGGAAACTCTATAAATCTCAGTTTTAATTGGTTTATCTGTTCATTGATTTCATTGGCATAGTGCATTCCATCAGCTGTTAAGTGAATTTTTTTAAGCGTTTCAAGTCTATAAATCCTAAATCCAATATGAGGATCGCTAACTTTTGTACCATACAATACTCTCGTCACAATCCTAGAAATTGCCAGAATTAATCTTCTCATCTTAGGAATATTTTCACAGCTTCCTCACTTTATAAATCTAGATCCAACATAGAGATCAACATCTTTTAGAGGAATCGTATTTCAGTTTTTTTTCTCTTCTTGAGAAAACAGAGGAGTCCTTAACACATCTTCAATAACCATCTGTCCATCAGGATCAAACGTTATGACTCGTTCAATTGCTAATTTGTTTCCATGTTGCTTCAAAAAACTAAATCCCGTTTTATTTGCAGCTCCTCATCCTCTATTAATCGTATTATTGCAAATGATAAAAAGGCATTCAGGATGCTCATCTCTCAAAGTTTGTAAAATCTCCAAGGACTGATCTCTAGAGCCATCATTCACAAAAATCAGCTTCCTAAAGCCAAAATTTATCACTTCTTCCACGCATTTCCTAAGTGCCGGAGCCTCATTGTATACCCTCATATGTACGATACATTTGTCCATAAAAGAGTCGTTTGGAACTTCTCAAGCTACAACTTTTGCTTTTGTTTCTTCCCATGCTTGATTGATCCCGAGTTGAGCGATCAATCTTGATAAATCAATCTGATCTTTTTGTCTTCCACTCATCAGATGAAAACTCATTAATCAAAGGAAAATAATCGCACAATAGACGATCAGTTCTGCCCCTCTTTCGATTCCAAGTTTCGCAGAAACAGTGTTTAAAAAACTGATATTAAACGAACTTACCAATACAAAAATCGCGCCGAGGGAAATGAGGATGCAAGTCAATAATCAGATTTTTTTTCTCCTTCTCAAATCAATGGCAAGCACAAGAAAAAGAACGCTCGCAACAATAAAAACAATTTGTAAAAAAGTAAAGTGAGGAATCATTACTAATCCAGTAAAAAAGGATAAAATACCTTCACTATAAAAAAAAGTTTCTTCTTTTCAAGCAAGAAAATACTCTTTATCACGAGATAAAGAGTATGCTGAAAACAGTAGAAAAGATTGCACCCAAAAGTATCCCCAGAAAAATCTCTTTTATAGAATGACGCTCTTTTGCGTCACGAATGATAATCACTCCTATAATCAGAGTAATGATTAAGCTTCCAGGGTCATAACCTATCCGAATGATCGCCACAATAAGTGAAGAAATCAGAGAAGATACTAATACAGAATGAGAAGATACCACTCCTCCCATTTTGGTAGCTACAAACAAAAAATAAGAAACAAAGGACTTATCTTTTGGTTTCTGTTTTAAGCTTAAAATAAATTTTATACTTTGGCAAATAAGCCAAGAAACTACAATAGCACATAAAAATGCTGTAGATTGATAGGTAGTCATAGTGTACTCCTCGTTCGTTTATGTTTATGAAAGAATATATATACAAAATAGAAAGAGAAGTCAAGAAAAATATTGATTTTATACTACATTTATTTACGTTTATAAAAAATAAATAAAAATAACTACAAAAATAAGGAAAAAAAATGAAAAAAAATCTGACAATCCCAAACGGAATTACCGTTTTTCGTGGAATAGTAGCGATAATAGGAATACTTTTCCTTTGGGAAGGAAATTATGTTGTAGCCTTTTGGCTCCTACTTCCTGCAATAAGTCTTGACTGGCTAGACGGATTTCTAGCTCGTAAGTTACATCAGGAGACAAAGTTGGGGATCGTATTAGATCCTATTGTTGACAAAATTACTATTTGGATCCCATATATTTTACTGACATCTAGGGATCTACTAATCCCACCTTTACTAGTGGGCATAATTATTCTACAAGATTTACTAACTCTTAGTGGGATTCTTTGGCTCCGATCCAAAAAACTGCCAATTCCTAATGCTATGATGATTGGTAAGATAGGGATGTGGCTAAGAAGTATTACTTTATTAGTAACGCTCTTACCATTTATGGTTAATGATATCTTCTATGTGGTTGTTTTGCAAATGGGCGCAATGTTTTGCTGGTTCTCAACAGTAATAATTATTGGTGTGAGTATCATCTACCAAATAGGTTGGTTCCCGACTTATATTATTGGAAAAGGAGTTCTTGGATCATATGGATACGTCTTTAGAAATATTGTGCAGTTTTTCTTTTACAAACAATTTAAAGAAAAGCTTCTAAAAAGGGGTACTTTACGGCGTATTGATCATCCTTTGGATGATGCAATTCCTTTTCAGCCTTAAAGAGTACATGTTTACCAAACTTTTACCCTCTTTTGGATAAAATTAAGTATAAATATGTGGAAAACAGGGAAAAAAGCTGAAGTAGTAAAATACGTTCGTGCTATTGGTGATTTATATCTTTGGGCGGATAAGGTATATTCTCATGAACCTTCGACTATGACGCGACCAACATTGTACGAGGTGTTCAAAGCCTCAACATCATTCTCTACGAGGTTACAATTCACGCTCATTCACATCTTTGATTCACATCTCTTTTGTGATCCAAGTTTGCATGTAATGGTGACTCTCTATTCGGGAGTAAAGTTTGAAGAAATAATGAAGGCAGAAGATGCTCAAGTACAAAATAAAGTACGCGAAATTATAGAAAGCATCCTCTATATCAAGCAACATTCTATCAATTGTCTACCAGGAGCGTTTTATACGTTGAGTTGCTGTGCCCCTG
>CAZEFV010000083.1:0-4047 GCA_964511595.1 uncultured Candidatus Peribacteria bacterium | reverse complement strand
GCTGTATATACGCTACAAGAAATGTTGACAGTAAAATCTGATGATATCTCTGGAAGAAATAAATTGTATGAAAATATTATTAAAGGTCAGAAGCCGAGAGTTGGAGGATTGCCAGAATCATTTAACTTGGTGACATATCTTTTCCGTGGGATTGGACAGCATATTCAACCGTTGAGTCTCGATGAAATGGAAAGAATTGCAGCAGAAAGAATGGAAAAAATTAAAAAACTTTGATTATCTGGATTGATTACTTCTGCGTTAGAGGCGGATTCGGTTAATGTTTCTGCTGAAGAATTGGAATCGGGCGAAGAAAAAGATGAGATCATGGATAAAATAGTTGAAGATTTAGAAGATTTTGGGCAGGTAGAATAGTTTTTAATAAACGTTTACTTTTTTGTGATTTTGATATGAAATTAGTAAATATCAAAAAATATGATATAAGAGGGAAACTTTACTATTTACAGCCTAGTAATTTGCTTAAATATAATATAACTTCTAACGATCTTCTGGATATTAATATTTTAAATGATGATGTGTTTGTTGCTGAAGAAGTTATAAGTCAACTGATAAAAATTAATTCTCTCTTGTTATTAGAATGACTTGAACTGATAGTTAAGGATGGGTATAGATCTTTGGAATTGTATGAATTAGTTTATCGTAAAAGATGTGAAATTTTTTGAAAAGATGATACCGATAAAATTTTGAACATGGATAGAAAAATTCATGCAACGGGTTATGCTATAGACGTTTCTCTTGCTTTTATTTGAGGAGATGAACTTTTAACTAAATTTGGCTCTCATGGAGAGAATGCTAAATACAATCAAGAACAATACGATATAAACTTTTTTCAAGATTCCTTACAGCCGGAAGAACAAATAATGCATACAAATAGGATGAAACTTTATCATCTTAAGATTCAACATTGATTTGTACTTTGAACACTTAATGAATATTGGCATTATGAATTACTTGTGTAATAATCCTTCATATTCTTTCGTAATATAAAAACACGCAGAAATGCGTGTTTTTATTGCTTTTTTTTAAATTTTCAGTATAATTTTTTGAATGAATAGTTTTAAAATTCTGCTTTTTTTCTTCTTTTGTATTTGAATGCTTTTTGTAGGCGGGGTTTTTTGATATTCACAACAACTGGAGGATCATTTTAAAACTGCGGGGATTTCGCTTTCTGAGGTAGAAAAACAGCAAAATATCTCACGTTATGAAGTGGCTAGATTATTGAGTGTTATCGACTGTGAAGACTGTTTGGTCCCATCTCCGTGGATGAAAAATATGTATAATCAACAATTTTGGAGTGTTTTTTCTATTCGTCCAGATTTTAATTTCAAGGATGTTTTGTTTGAAAATGCTCGTCGAAATAAAAATAATTATTATTATTGTGTGGCATATGTTGCAGACAACGACTATCTGAGAGGATATCCTCCTACTTCGAGTTTAGTCAATTGTAAAACTAAATTTTGTGGTGCACAATCGATGACGAAGTCAGAATTTTATCAATCTTTATTAAATTTAGTAGATGATCAGCTTTTTTCTCGTTATATGGCTAATCGAAAAGAGATAAAAAACTGGCTTTCCTCTCTGAACCAAACGAGTTATGCTTATCAGACATTAACCACGAAAGAAATTCAAACTATCCAAAACGTACAAATATCTACATCTCCATTTTCTCAATCAGTAACTTTACAATCTTTAGATGAATTTAATGCTTATCTGAAATACTGCATGTTTAATTTGCAAGCTTGTAATTTTCAGGAACTGTGAATCCTAAAACAAGGTTGGTGGCCTATTTCAGAGTTAAATATTTTGATCGATGCGGGTTTTATCACAGCTTGAGATGTTGATAACTTATATACTTCTATTGCAGGGAAAGATGTTTTAAAACTCTTAGATTACTTATCTCAGAATTTTGTAAGCTGTGAAATGGATGAAGATTATGACTGTGATGGTGTTGGTAACTCAAAAGATAATTGTCCTTATGTATATAATCCTAATCAATCTGATCTTAATGGAAATGGAGTTGGAGATGTCTGTGATGAAGATCTGCTCGGAAATGGAAAGAAAAATGTTGCTCCATTGGTAGACGATAATGGATATGTGATTATTAAAAACTGGGACTCGAAGGGAGATGTTAATTTACTAAAGAAACTGACACAAGGTTTCTGATTTTTTATAAAAACTACTTCTTTGGGAGTAGGAACTTCTTATAGAGTTTCTGTAGAGGCTTTTGCAGATACAGATTTGACTTTTGTAGAACGGGAAATGTGAGATGGGAAATCATATTCTTTACCCACAACTTCGGTGAGTCATACCTATACTTCTCCTGGTTTTTATGTGATTAGTGCTATTGGTACAAACAAAGCAGGAAAAAAAGCTGAAGCTTCTACAAGGATTTTCATTGCTCCTAATGCTGATAATTCGTTCTCTTTGAGTATTCAGCCTTCTTTTACCTTTAAGGCAAAAGGTGTAGAATATACTTTTCAGGCGATAAGTAGTGGAAAAATAGATAAAGTGGTTTGGTCGGTAAATAATAAGGAAGTTCTAGGCTCTCTATCTCAAATGAGCACTCTCATCTCTGAAGAAGGCTTTTATTATATTCGCGCAAAAGCATATGCACGTGGTGAGCTGGTTGCTGTAGCAGAAACTACAGTTAGGCATACAAATGTTCCTATCTTTTCTCGTTTGCAGGTACAAAGCGCATTATCACAGTACCCTGTGGTGGCTTCTACAAGAATTGTAGGTAAAAAAAATGCTGACATTCGTTTGGTTCAATGGAACTGGTCAGATGGAACAATGACTTCATCTACCTGACTGACGGCAACTCATCAATACAGAAGCGCATGAGTGAAAACTTTACAACAATATATCACTTTTTCTGACGGGATTAAGCTGTTAAATATTGCGAGTTTTTTTGTAGAAAATCCGTTAATAATGGAGTCACTGGCTCTTAATATCTCTGGCACGAAATTGACGTATTTTCAAAAAGAGCCTTTGACATTAGGAGCAAATTTCTTTCCTTCTGAACCATTACTTTCTTCTACTTCAGCATTTTCCAAACTTTTTTTAAGAAGCTCTTATGATCAAATAGGAGATCATATGGTAGGAGCTACCTCTCAAGTGAATAGATGTATAGGGCTTTTTACCAAGGGACAAATTCATATTGCTAGGAAAGATATTTGTTTAGAAGGTTTGCTCGCTGGAACGCTGGGACAATTTACTTGTGATATGGATGGAGATGGAATCCCGGATATTTGTGATGATGATATTGATGGAGATGGAATCCCGAACTTACTTGGCTTGATTGTTAAGGAGAATAAAGACTGTAGTTATAATGCAGAAAATGTGGATGTAAGTATGTTGAAAAAACATTTTGGTGTTTGTTCGTTAGATAATTGTCCTTTTACTCCTAATGAAAAACAAACTGATCTCAATAATAATGGTATTGGTGATGTCTGTGAAAATCTTATGAATCGTATTATTACTGATGGGAAAATAAACTTATGATCTTGGCTTTTTTCTGGAGATGAGACTTTTAAAGATGATTTTTTGAATGAGGACGTTTTATCCTCAATGTGATGAAATGGGTTAGATTGTGATACTTTGCTTTTGATTACTTGTGGCAATGGGGTTATTGAGGAGTGAGAGAGCTGTGAAACTTGTCCAGAAGATGTGGGGGGATGTGTTTCTATCTGTGGGAACTGAGTGATTGATCTGGGAGAAACCTGTAATAATTGTCCAGAAGATGTGGGAAAATGTGATAAAGACCTGTGTGGGAATGGAATTATTGATGATGGAGAAATCTGTAAAACTTGCCCTGAAGATGTGGGGAAATGTGATAAAAATACCTGTGGGAATGGAATTATTGATGATGGAGAAACTTGTGAAACCTGTCCAGAAGATATTAAAAAATGTACTACTCACTGTGGGAATGGAATCCTTGAAGAATGAGAAGAATGTGATCATGGAAAGGCTAATGGGAAAGATGGAGAATGTTCAAAATAAAGGGGCTCTTGTTTTCTTAGATGTTGATAA
>CAZEFV010000082.1:2594-4172 GCA_964511595.1 uncultured Candidatus Peribacteria bacterium | reverse complement strand
TTCTTCGATTGTTCTATCTTCTTTAATTTTTTGTGTGGTGCGTTCTTTCTCTTTGAGAGCATATTTTTCTCCTTTGATTTGTCAATTGTTAGCAAGAGCAAATTGTTCTATTATTTTTAAATATCCATCTTTTTCTTGTTTTGCTAGGAGTTGTAATGCGTTAATTTTTTCATTTTGAGTTTCTCCTATTACTTTTGGTTGCTTCAGATTTATGTTTTCTATATCTGTGATAATGCGATAATTGTCTAAACTTTCTTCTAATTTATTGTTTTCATATATTTTAGGTGAATCTCCTTTTCGCGATATATTGAGCCATTCAGAATCTTCCCCATTTAGTTTTAAAGTTATTCCCTCTTCATTACTTTCTTTTATGTCAGATTTTTTGACTCCACTTGGGAAATAGAAATTCAATAAAGGAGCGTATTCTAAAAAGAGAATATTTCTTTTCGCTCATTCTAGTGATCAGACTGTTTGTAAAGTTTTGTGAATTTTAGTAAAATTCAAACTATTATCTGGTGCTGGTGTGTTTAGCTGATAGATAAAATATAGGATCCTATCTTCTGAGATTTTTGGAAACTTTTCTTGGATTTGCTTGATATCATTTGCGATTTCTGGATCGGATTGTAGCTCCGCTAACGTGAGGGGTCTCTCGGCCTCTTTTGTAATTGTTTTGTTGATTTCCTCGTAATCAGCGATTGTTTGCTGGATTTTGTTAGTTATTTGATTCAACATTTCGCTGTTTGGACTTTTTTCTTTTTCGTTTAATATCTTTTCAATTTCTTTCAGATTTGTTTCTGTTTTTTTGATGAAGCTTTCTATATTTTTTTTAATATCTTTCTGTTCCATTCTTTTTACTAAATATTGATTTTTCTCAGAAGTTTCTGTTTGAATTTCTTTGTAAAAATTTTCGATATTATTTAGTTTTTTTTCACTGAAAGATGCCTTTTTTTCTCTAAAAGCATTGAATGCTTCTTCAATATCTTCTATGGTATTCTCATTAGTTAGTAGCGAGATATTTTGCAATGTATTGAAAAAATTCCCGTATTTGTCTTGGAAATATGCTTGTGGTTTATCATTTAAATTATTTTTTTTTATTCAGGTTTTTTCTTTATTTTGTATAGCTATATTAATTTTTTCAGATTGAATTTTTTGTTCTGTCTCTCAAAAAGAAGGTCTTTTTTTAAGTTCGTTCATCGCTTTTAATTTAGCTCCTCCTCCGACTATTCCTGTAGTAAGTGTCGTGAGCATAATCGTATTTACAAAATCATCTCGTGTAAATGTTTCGTCGAACTTCATATCTCGGCTATTATTGAAAAATCCATTTAACACTTTTTCTGCTAATCATTGGGAGACTTCTTGAAAATTTTCTTCGATAATTTCTCTTCTTAATCCTTCTTTTATGAACTTTTGAAACCCTTTAGATTTTTTTAGGATTCCTAGATTTTTTGCGATTCCGGTAGTTGGAGAAAAAAGTTCAAGTCCTGCTTGAGTTCCTGACTGTAAACATGCGTAAAGTAATGCCTGTGAAGTATGAAGTCATTGACTCTTTGCATAATCAAAAGAGCCTCCTATTTGTTG
>CAZEFV010000082.1:0-2584 GCA_964511595.1 uncultured Candidatus Peribacteria bacterium | reverse complement strand
ACTTTTGTATGCGAGTTGTTCTCCAGCTTCTGTTCAGATTTTTTTTCATATATTAGTTCACATTTTACCTCAAAGTTTTGTTGCTACATTTGCTCATTTTACGATTCACTCTTTTACGATTCCTGATCCGAAGAGTAACCCTAGCATATTTACTACACTTTCTGTTGTTAAGTGGGTAAAATTTCCAGCTGTTAACTTTATTTTCCCCTCTTTTGAAAATGCATTTTTTTGATCGTTTGATATTCAAAATGTTGTCATTCCCCTTCCTTTTTCGATCATTTTACGTTGGGTTTGATGAGTTTTTGAATTTATTAAAGGTGCTGCGAGAGCGTGCAATCCTGAAGCAATATCTCGTGCAAAATTATTTACAGTATTTATGGTGGTTGTCCCTACGGTCATAGCTACGTATCCTACTTTATTATTCTTCCATAAATCATGTCGATAAGTATCAATTTTATCTTGATAGATATTAGCTTTTTTTTTCTGTTTTTCTGTTGAATTTTTTCATTTTTCTAGAGTTTTTTTAGGAACTTGAATGTTGACTTTTTTAAGCTGATAAGTTATATCTTGTCAACGTAATGTTAAAAAATCTTTTTGAGAAATCTCATGAGAGGTGTTTTGTTTAAGATAAGGAGATTTTTCGATGGACATTGTTATTTATTAAGATCATATTGTGAAAGGTCAATTCCTGCAACGGTATTTTTTGTTTTGTAATGATCAGCATCAAAAAGATTTAGTACTCGATTTCATAAGCCAGAAAATGCTGAAAAAAACTTTAACGCTCCTTCGCTATTTCGTTGATATTTTCCATCTCGTGCTTGTTTGATACATAAAATTCCCATAGTAAGGACTGGAATTGTGACAAGTAATCCTAAAATAGAAAAAAATACTCCAAATACTGCTCCTAAAATAAATAAAATAATGTCTAGAAAAATTACCAAAACGAGCAAAACTACTCGTCCAAATGCTTGTTTTATATGATGGTGCATATATGGTGAAATATTTTCCTGCTGGAGAGAAAGCAAAAGTCCAACAAACATATACATCAAAACTGCTTGTTTCTTTTCGGAACTTGAAGGAAGATAATTATTGATTCACGTATCTTGTGCAATCGATCCTAACATCTCGGATACATAATGGATAAAAAATACTTAAAATAAGTATATATGAACTGCTCTATAAAAGCAAATTTATACAGTTTTTTTCTTTTTTCTTTTAAATTTCTTTCAAAAAACTCTTGATTTTTTCTAGTGGAGTAATAGTATTCTTTATTATGGAAATTACTTTTGATAAAAAATCACTAGAAGCATTATATTTAATGGAGAAAACATCCGTTAACTTTTTTTTGACAGGGAAAGCAGGGACATGAAAATCAACACTTTTACGTCAATTTATTAGCCATACTTCTAAAAATGTTGCTGTTTTAGCTCCTACGGGAGTCGCAGCTCTCAATGTTTGAGGAGTAACGATTCACTCTTTTTTTCAAATTCCCCCTGTACTTACGGATAAAGATTTAAAAAAGGAGGCTAAATTTCACGTAGGAGATCCGAAATTTACTGAGTTAGATGCTATTATTATTGATGAAATTTCTATGGTAAGAGCTGATCTTTTTGATCATATTAATACATATCTACAGATTGTTTGTAAAAATAAGAAACCTTTTTGAGGGATTCAGATGATATTAATTGGAGATTTGTATCAACTTCCTCCTGTAGTGACGAGAGATGAAGTGAAATTTTTTACTCAAAGGTATACAAGTCCGTATTTCTTTGCGAGTGATATTGTGACTTCTGGGAGATTTAAGTTTTCTTTTTTTGAGCTCGAAACGGTCTATCGTCAGCAAGATCAGCATTTTCTTTCTTTTTTAAATGCGATTAGGATAAAAAATCTGACAGAAACTACTTTTGACCTTTTGAATCAACAGGTAATTACTCACGATGAGCGAGATATTGCACCTGGGGAGATGTATTTGGCTGGGAGAAATGATGTCGTCGATCGTATTAATTTTCAGAAACTTGAAGAATTAGCTGGTTTGCCACAGCTTTTTCATTGATCTCTCAAGGGCGCAATGAGGGAGAATAGTTTGCCTACCGATAGAGAGCTTTGGCTAAAAATATGAGCTCAGGTAATGTTTGTAGTGAATGATCCTGCTGGGAAATGGGTGAATGGAACGCTTGGAACTATTACAGAAATGAAGAAAAAAAGTCTGACAGTTGAGATCTTTTGAGGAGAAAGTGTACAAGTTAAATACCATACTCGAGTTGTTGCACAGTATTATTATAATCATGAAACAAATAAACTGGATACAGAAGTTATTGGCTCTTTTTCTCAAATTCCACTTCGTCTAGCACGAGCATGTACGATCCATAAATCTCAAGGGAAAACCTTTGATCAGGTGATTATCGATTTGCAAGGGGGCGCCTTTGCTCATGGTCAGACGTATGTCGCTCTTAGTCGCTGTAAGACTCTTGGAGGGATAACTTTGATGACTCCATTAGATGAAGATTATGTTATTTTGGATCCGATTATTTCTCAGTTTATCATCACCAAAAAAATAGAGACCATTATTGAACAGGAAAATGAT
>CAZEFV010000081.1:0-4178 GCA_964511595.1 uncultured Candidatus Peribacteria bacterium | reverse complement strand
GATCAATATATGTGTAAACTTTCTTTTCTCTGTGATAATTTACAGTTGCCCATTATTCAGATTCCAAGTTTTAAAATTCCAGATCTGATTTTTGATTTATCTGCCGTTAATCTGAAATTAGATGTTTTACTTCCAATTTTTAACCTTCAACCAGTAAAAATTGAACTTCCTAATATTCCAAACCTTCCGACTCCACCAGCTTTTTCTTTGAATTTTGATTTTTTAAAGCTTTTCCCAGAATTGAATCTACCAAATATTCCTCAATTACCTTCTCCGCCTACTTTGCCTGATTTACCTTCTTTTATTCCGAATATAGATTTAGAATTGCCTGTTTTACCTCCTGCTCCTGATTTGCCAAAAATTCCTGAGAAACTAGAGGCGAGTCTTAATCTTCTTGGAACTATTGGTTCTATTTATTGTCGAATTAAGAATGGAATTGGATTAGTTGCTGAAAGTGCAGTAAAAGCGAAAATTGAACAAATTACTCAAAGAACTTATCATGTAGGATATGTTGATGACATGCTTGACCTTTTAAATGTAAGGACTGATCCTCCTACTTTACAAGGGTTTGATTATGAAGTTGATGTGAAAACTAATTTGGAGTTTAATTTTGACCCGATTTATAATTTTTTAGATTCTGCTACTCAGGATATTAATAACTGGTCTACAAGTACTATGTCTTCGCTTAATTCTGATCTTAGAGATGCATCAAAAGATGCGCAACAAGCAGTAGATGATTTTGAAAAAGAGGTTATTTGAATGTGAATCCCCAGCAACCAAATTGAGTATACAGATTATCAAAACGCAAAGAACAGATTCGATGAAAGTCTTGCTTATTTTAAACAAAAAACAGTAGAAAAACCTGAATTTCAACAACGTTTATTAGACATGCAAAGAGAAGTGCACACTCCTACTCAGGTCTTTCCTAATAAATCTCAACTTTCTGAAGTTCAACAAGAGGTGTTACAAATTGTAGATACTTCTCAAAATTTACTTAAAAAGCAGACTTCTCTTTTGGCTAACGCAGAAACGGGGAATATACGAAATGCTTATGAAAAAATGTTTATAGCTCTAGATGCTACCGATGCCCCTTTCTTTCCTGAAAAGAATACATTAGCATTTGATTTCAGCTTTTTCTCTCTTGATTCGGGTCTTCAAAAACAACTTCAAAATTATGATAATCCTTATAAAATCTTATTAGATAATAAGGCGGATATTTTGAGTGGATTTATGGGAGCATTAGATACGTATTCAGCAGAAGATTTTTGAATGACAGAACTTTATTATCAATATACTAAACAGCATTTTTCGAAGTTACAAACTCAGTTGGCAGGATTTTATCAAAAACTTTCTCCTACTCAACAGACGACTTTGGCGAAAAAATCTCTTGATATTCCATGAACAACGGTCAATAAAACGCTAATGGCCTCTCCTAATAATGTCTCATCATCCTCATCGTCTCAGAGTTTACAGGTAAATGCTAATGAATACGCAGGAGGTGTTTTGGTCAAAAATAATTTTGGGACGTTTACAAATGCTTTATACTCTGCATATAATACGAAAAAAGTTCAGGATTCTTTCTTTTTTGAAGATATCAATAAAGATAGATCTCAAGACATTATTATGTGGGATACTCATAGCGTTTATGTTAAATATGGAGATCAGAACTCTTTATTTATGTGAGGAAATAGTACTCATCAAACTAAATTTTATTTAGCGGATAAAATTACTGATTTGCCTCGTCAACCTACATGGATTACCTTTGATCGTGATACTAAACTTAAAATATCTGATTACCATGAAGAGGTGAAAAATTTTAAAATACAGGGACAAAGTTTTGATGCTATTTCTTTCTCTTTTAGACAAAATTTAGAAAAAACTGTCTCAGGATATTTGATTAAACTGACAAATAGAATAGATCATGCTCCAGAAAAACAAGAACACAATACTTCTCATTTAATAGAAGCTTATGTGTTGTTACTCCCCAAAAATACTTCTGTTGGTCAACTTCAGCTTTCTTTTCCTTATTTTAATGTGACTAAAAATGTTTTAGGTGAAGTGCAGGATTGGAGGACTTTAGACCTTAAAGAAGCTACAAAAAACTGATTGATTAATCAGGTAATCTATTATGACCCTACTTTATCTAACGCGACAGTGATTTTAGAACAAATTGAAAGGAAATGGCAATATGCAAAAATTGCAACTTTAAGAAAAGATGGAGAAACTCTAAAAATATCTTCTCCTTGGTCAAATCAGATTGTAGCAGGAAGACAAATTTTGGCTGATGATCAATGACCAGAAATTGAGGCTTCATTACTGAGGCCCTCAACTTCTGAAATTGTAAGTTTTGGCGATGTTCTGTGAGGATTTGTTGGAACTTGGTATACTTTGGTGATAAAATGAATAGATAATGTTGCTCTCTCTGATTTGCAAATTTCTCAAAAATGAGTTGTATTTAATGAGTTGAAAAATATTCGTAAATCTGCTGCTACTTTGGCATTGACGAAACTCTTTTTTACTGGCGTACAACAACAAGAATATCAAGTAAAAGCTATAGATCATGCAGGTAATGTCACTGAAAAAAAAGTTAAACTGATTATTGAGGTGCCAGAAATTTCTCTGATCTCCATAGATAAGTTGAATGATACAAAAGCTCGTATTACTGCTGAATTATCTCAAGATATTGATCGTTGAATTGTCTCTTTTCAGAAAAACAGAAAAAATATTTGGACGAACTTGGTAACAGATGCTGGAGTAGAAAATTTCTTGTTAAAACCTAAACAAACGGAAATTGTTGGTGAAACATATACTCTAGATCATACTGTCGGAATGTATGATAAAAATAAAACTCTTATCGCAACAGTGGATCCTCGCACAGGAAAAATTACAATTAAACCAGAATATCAAAAAAACACTTCTCTACAAGTAAGAATACAGGCAGGTCGTCCTGTTATACAAGTGTTAAATGAAAAAAATGAGTTGCTTTTTACGATTAACTTTGTTCCTTTAGAGTTGATCGAAATAAAGGCTCCTGCATATACCTTACAACGTATTGATGATGAAGAATTTTGAAAATTTGTAAATGGATATAATATTTCTCGTAATAATCAACAAATTATGATGGTTACTCCTACTGGTGAAATCTTTACAGATAAGCCTTTGATCGGAACTTATTCTTATAATGAACAAAAGCAGACGGTAACCTATTCATTTAAAGAAAGTCAGCTGTCTAATGATTTTATTCAAATAGAAGTTAAAATTCAGCCTTTTAGTTAATCTTTCTCTTCATCTTTATGGTAGATACTGTTAGAATTGATTCTCGATTGACTCAGAAATATCCTTATTCTAGGGCGTTTTTTCAGCATATTTTGGAAAGGGGAGGAGTGCAAGTCAACGGAAAAGTAGTAAAAAAATCTTATAAAGTATCGTCTGAAGATCATGTCGAAATTGATAATTTAGAAAGATTTTTATCGCCTGTGGTGTTAGATGAAGCTCCCAATATTGATTTGCCTATTGTATGGGAAAAAGAGGATTATTTGATTATTAATAAACCTAAAGGAGTGCTTTCTCATCCGAATTCGGTACGAGATGTAAATCAGCCTTCTGTTGTTGGTTTTTTGTATCATCGTTATAAAGATTTGCCAAGTTATGGTAATTTTATTAGAGCGGGATTGATTCATCGTTTGGATAAAGAGACAGATGGACTCATGATTGTAGCAAAAACTGAAAAGTGATTAGCTCATTTTAAGCAACTTTTCTCCGAAAAGTCGGAATCGGAAACTTTGGAGGAGAAAATGCAGGTCAAACTTCAAAAATTTTATCGTGCAGTTTGTGAAGTCTCTCCTGCATGAGAAGAATTTTTACAAGAAATAAAAAAAAGCTGATTACCTTTTGTGATGGATGAGATCGTTTATCCTAAAGTGCCAAATCCAAACCCTAAAAGATGAATCACGGTGATAGAAAACGTGCAGACTCTGGATACAAAAAGAATAGAGGTTACTTTGCAATTATTGACTGGTCGTACGCATCAGATTAGATATCATCTATCTCATCATGGATTACCTATAGTGGGGGATTATCTCTATGGACAAGAAGCTCCAGAAGGCATGCAATTGACGGCGTGGAAATTGATTTTTCAGGATATTTATGGAGAAATGAGAGAGCTGGAAATATAATTC
>CAZEFV010000080.1:0-4268 GCA_964511595.1 uncultured Candidatus Peribacteria bacterium | reverse complement strand
CTACCAATTTCTTTTTGGACTAGAAATCAGCATACTTCCACCCTCTTATTATAACTAAAAATTCTTAAAAGTCAAGTTTTTTTTTGACTCTTTTTGATTATAGAACATTAATATCCTAGATATAAACTGGCACTTCTCCAGTTTTATTCACTACTTCTATCGTAGAGAACAGGTCGATTTTATTTACCCCTTCTGTCGTCAAGACGTAGAGTTCTGGTCTGTTTTGTGTAGACTCTGGTACTGCAACATCAATAATTGCACCATTTGCCAGGTTAAACTTATAACTAAAGAGATACTTCATCTTGTAGGTTGCTTTGTTTGCTGCGTTAGTCTTGATACTTGCGGTATCATATACCGTGAATGTCTGATTTATTTTGTCAAAGAGGTAGATATATCTCGTATCTGGGAAGGTCAGTATCTTGGTTTCTGGAGAAAAATTCTGATTATATCCTCCCATAATACCAATTTCACGATAAGATAACTTGGTAGCCGCAGTATCTGGCCTCCAGAAGAGATAAGGTTTTCCATTACTCCATCCAAAGAAATCTCCATCTATCGCAAAACTTGAAAAATCTCCAAATGAGAAGCCTGAATCTACATCTACTGTATATGATGTTCCTCACTGATAAGAGCTTTCTGATCCTGCGGTATTACGGTATCTCGTAACTAAAGATGATCCGAGATTTGATGGGCTTTTTTGGAATACATAAAAATTATTTCTTCCATAGGTTCCGATTCATCCGATATTAGATTTGAAGTCGCCATCTGTCGTAGAGACGGGAGTTACTCCTGATTTTACGACGAGATAGACATCTCCTGCTGTATTGTAACAGTATAATCCGTCCTTGAGAAGTGAGGTTACACAATTTTCTAATGGAGTCCCTGTATTGTATTCCACTACAGATCCTCTACTGGTATCACTAGAAGCGTTGATCATCGCTCCTTTTGTACCTGCGATCATAAGATTTTGTGGCACTTGTAGAGAATGCACTTCTCCCAATCTAGAGAGTTCAGAATTATTGATGGTAAATATTCTCGTCCCAAACTGATTGAGATTATTGATAACTGCAATATTAAATCCTTTGTAATATTCTGATTCTAGGTGTTCTTTGAGATCTTTTACATCATCAAGCCATTTTCCTTTTTCTTCGAGATAAGTTAGTTGAGATTTAATCTCTGCATATTTTGCAGATTTTTGGTCATCATCAGAGGGCAATGAAGTAAATTCTTGCATTGCTTGCTGGATTCCTTCTAAAGTCACCTCAATATATGTCCCTGAAGATGTTTGAAATTGGTTTTCTGGATCTTGTTTTTTGGTCATCTGAGAAGCTAAGGCACATACCATAAAAATGATCAATAATCCTAGGAATAAAGCTACTACATAATACCTATTTACTGTCACAGATTTTTTTATCTTTTGTAAAGAACCAGAAGATTTGATCTTTTCTCCTAAAGCATCTAAATAAGCTCCGGTATTGGAAGCCATTTTTTCTGCTTTACTCTTTCTACCTCTTTCTCTTGTGTTTTTTGTTCCTCTTTTGGCCATAGTACGCAGAACCTCGATTGTCAAGGTATAGGTAATAATAAATCAGATTTCTTCTTTTTCTATTCTGGTGGTCAAAAGCTCTTCTAAAAAATTCATAATTGACTCTGAGCTTTCTTCTTGTCATAACAAATGTTCCATTTCTTTTCTATCATGCTGATCAATAATATCTGAAATCTTTGTCCCTACGTAGATAATTTGATCACCTCTCTCTAATGCTCCTTCAATAAAATCGGAGAAAAGGTCAGTTTTTGCTCTCTCGTCTACTCAATTTGCCAAGGTATAGAGAATTTTTTCATCTCTCATAATCATCAACGTAGTGTCTCCAATCATTGACGCCATCAGACTATTTTCCACTACAAGCTGGATCATTCCTTTGAGTTGAAACTTTTCTACATCACGTACTTTATCAGAAAATTGTTTGAACTTAGTATTCAACATCTGGAGAGCTTCTTCGAAAAGTGTTTTTATTTCATGGATCTCTAAATCAGGATGAGACTTCACTGTACTTGTAAATTCTGCTACAAAATCCTCCAAAATATCCTTTTGAAACTGTACAAACTTATCTGTCAAACATTCAACAAAAATTTTAAAGCTGATCTCCTCAGCAAGCGTATCTTGAAACGAAAATATTTTTTCTTCGTTGAGATATTGGATTTTACGTTCTTGGATCTGCATTATTTCACCAATTTTTTGGGATATAAAAAGAAAAAGAATTTATTCTTGGAATACGCTGAGAATGTACGAATATCAAAGTGATTGTCAATACTTTTTCAGATTTTTTTCTCTCTTGTTTTTTTTGTTTGGATTACTATGTTTAATCAGATCTCTTTATCTGTGCCAAAAATTTCTTATGAAGATTGCCTTAGTTCACGATCGAATCTTTCCTGGAGGAGCGTTAAATGTATTTGAAGATCTGATACAAGAAGAAAGAAATACTTTCCCTAAAGCGGATTTTCGTGTTTTTACGATGATTGCTGATAGAGAATATAACACACTTCAAGGAATTGAGATCGTAGAGGCATTACCTAAACGAATTACTTATATATTCACCTCCTTTTCTGGAAAGGGAATTCCCCTCCTTTCAACACTCTTTGATTATCGCAATTTGATGGTATTTTACCCTTGAATTATGAAGCTTCTTAGCTGGAAAATCAATAAACGAAAACCTGAGAGAGTCGTAATGAGTTCTTATGCTATTGGGAAAAATGTTGATTTAATGCTTTCTCAACCTCCATATACGAAGTTATACCTTCATTCTCCTATGCAATATGTTTGGTCTCATAGACAAGAATATTTAGGGAAATTTAGCGGATGGAGGAAAAAGCTTTTTGCACGGATGATTCCAATTTTGCAAGAATGGGACTTGAGATATACCGACTTTGATGAAGTTGTCTTTAATAGCCAATATACTCAGGCATTAGCTAAAGAAATTTATGGAATTACGGGGAAAATACAGTATCCTAAGATTAGACAGGAGTTCTTTGATGCAGAGATATGTATTCATCCTAAAGAATATTTTGTCTGTGTGGGGAGACTTGTAAGACTCGTACGTGAATGTGATGTAATTATCAGAACATTTAATAAGCTTCAACTCCCCTTACTTATGATCTGAGAAGGTCCTGATGCTGAGTATCTCAAATCTCTAGCAGGGGACACTATTATTTTTATCGGTCATTTAGAGACTCATGAGTTGATTAATATTATGAAGAATGCACGCTGATTAGTCAATTTAACAAAAGAAAGCTTTGGAATTGGCACTGCAGAGGCACTATGTTTATGAGTTCCGGTGATCGCATTTACTGAGGGCGGTAGTGCTGAATTAGTAGAAAAAGAAAGCTGAATATTCTTACCAGACAAAAAAGTCTCTACCCTCGTCAATGCCGTACATACCTTTGATACTAAGACACGAAACAGAATGCAAATTTCTTCTCATATGAGAAAAAAGCTTTCATGATAAAAAACATGTAGAAAATTTGCATTTTAATAGAAAAGAGAATATACTTGAGTGATAATTTTTATCCTTTCTTGATGTACTCATGAAAAAATTAGCTCTTCTTACAGGGATTTTATGACTAGGAATGGCCGGATCTACCCTTGCACAGGGAGTTCTACCTTCTGTATCTACATTGTTACAAAATGCAACGTGGGGATATGATACTACTCGTCAGCTTTCTATGACTTCTATTACACCGACGAAGCTTTCTCTAAGCTCCCCTAGACTGATAGATGTAAACTCTGATGACGCTACGCTGTATTATATGTTTTACACTACGGGGAATATTTATAACCTCCTCAATACTTCTACAGGAAATGTTTTGGATATTTGGGCAACCTATCCTCCTAAAAAAGTAGTAGAACTGAGAAATGCTCAAGCCACAGCAACAGGAGTGACTCTCACTTTCGAACCATCTGATGGAATCTTGGCTACAGGATCTTACTGTGCTGTAGTAATTCCTGTGGACAAAGATAATGAGAATGGTAATGCCTCTAAACAATTTTGTTTTAATCTTGCTGAAACTAAATTTTCTCGAGATTATGATGCGTCACTTTTTGGGAATGTAAATACTACGACAACTAATTCAACTACAGAGTCAGCAAACACCTCTTCTAACTCTACTTCTGATGCCTTGGAGCATAATGCAGGAGTGAGTAATATGAATTTAGCAAACATCACTCATACTATCACTGGAGATGTTATTACACTGATTTGGACGAAAGTTGG
>CAZEFV010000079.1:4005-4295 GCA_964511595.1 uncultured Candidatus Peribacteria bacterium | reverse complement strand
TTCCGTTCATCTAAATGATACGTATCAGGATAGAGAAATCCTTCTAAAGAGCTAACATTCGCATCAAGAAAATCATATCTCGTCGCGAGTTCTGATATTTTATCAGGATTGGTAACATAATTGATATAGTCCCCTGCCTGAATATACCCTTTTGTAGCTAAATCAGCATCAATATCATAGATAGATCGCCCTTCCAGTACTGTATATTTGAGATATTTTTTTTCAGGACCTTTGGCAATGTGAGCAAAAAACTCCTCGGGAGTATATACTCCACTAAAAATATATGTTCC
>CAZEFV010000079.1:0-3995 GCA_964511595.1 uncultured Candidatus Peribacteria bacterium | reverse complement strand
TTTCGCATACAATTTGAGCGAAAATTGCTGGTTATTTGGGAGAGTTTGATACGTCTTTGCTAAGGTGTCGCCTTTGGCGATGACGATAGTAGTCTCGCTGGTAAATTGCGGATCCCTAGGTCGTTTATTCCAGAGGATAATTCCGCCAATCAGGATAATAAAGAGAAAAAGAAATCAGAATTTTGCTCAGTTTTTTTTCTTAGTTTTTCTACGAGGGAGATGATGAGTTTGCATAAAGAGAAGAAAACAAATAAACAAAAAAATAGTATAAAAAGATTTCTCCCTTTTTCAAGCCAAAATAATCTATTGACTTTTATTAAAAAATAAGTACAATAAAGGTACAATAAAAGTTAAATAATAATAAATATAAAAAATGAGGAGCATTTACCATGAATGAATTTGCTAACGCTTGGAGCTGGGGTACAGTTCTAAGTTTAATAATTACTGTCTGCTTGTGGTTCCTGTTGAGCATAGTGGTTGGACCTTTTAAAAATCCAATCCAAGCTTTGTGTGGAATATTTATAGGTATTTTGGGACTAACAACTATCGCATTAGTGATAAATTGGATTAGAAAAAAAACTAACCTCTACAACTCCCGAGAAATTTTTATTTCTTCGGGGTGTTTTTTTAATCTCCTGCTCCTCAGCCTCCACTTCTTCCACCTCACCCAGAGAAACCTCCTCATGAAAAACCTCCTCATGAATGAGAACTTCATCAGGAACTTCCACTACTACCTCAGCTTGATAGCGAAGAAATATCCTTTACAAATGAAGACCATGACCGGCGTTTACGCCTACCACGTGGACCTCACCATGGATTGCGAATCAGAAAAATAAGAATAATAACAACCAAAATAATTTGTATCATGATGTTGAGGAGTTCCGCATACTTCTCCTGATTTGCAAAAGCAAGTATTCCGCCATCTCCATCAATCATCTTGATGCTTTCCTCATAAAATGCTAAGATCGCATCAAAAAACTGACCACGATTAGCAAGAGGTCTAATAGTGTCTTCTATTAGGTGAGATGCCTGTAAATCGGGGATTTCATCTTCGAGTCCATATCAGACAATAATTCTAATTTTCACATTTTCCGGCTTTGTACCTTTGTTTTCTTCTCTAGAGATAAGCAGTAACATTCCCTCGTTGCTACGGTTTCCAATCTTATTTTGTGAAAAAATCTTCATCCCAATATCAAACATTTCATACCCCTGACGATCCGGAATGATGACCGTGACGATCTGACGAGTTGAACGATTGTCGTACTCTTCGGCTACAGCTTCTAGCTGATTGAGCTCATCAGTGCTAAGTGTGTGGGTAAAGTCCGTCACATACAGCTCAAGAGCCGGTAGATTCATTACATCCAAGCGTTCCTGAGCAACACTTATCGCAAAAAGAGAAAAAAAGCTGAAGAGAGAAAAGAGGAGTTTTTTCATAGAAAAAAGTGACATACCACTTAAAAAGTTTTATTTAAAGACCAATTCTGCACCATAAATTTCAGCCATTTTCTGTACGACGACGGGGAGAACGTATCTAGGATCTTGCTGATTATTATAATACCATTTGTCTGGATCATACAAAATAATTTTCTCCAAATGAGCAAATGGCTGAAAGACTTCCGAGTGAGTCGCTAAAATCGTCTCGACAAATCATTTTTTGATAGTTCGTCGATGGAGATCTTTCCTATTTTGAGTATCTGAACTTGCGAGAGAAATCAGATTTTTTTCTTCAAACTTTTCTGGAGGAGTGACATTAAAACGCGTCCAATTATCGGGAAAAATTACCAAAGTTTGTGCGGATGGATTTTTCGTAGTAGCAGAAATTTTTTGCTCTCTTTTGAGTAATTCTTGCAGTTCCATACTGACAAAATACTTCATTACATTCTTGTAACTGGAATACCATTCATACACCATCCAATGTAAAAAAGAAAGAAAACGCTGATCAAAAAATCCAGGATATCTGACTTTCATCGGTGTAGAAGGATAAACTGTGCGATACATCTCTGGAAAAGCGATTTCATCTCAGAGATGGAGGAGAATATCTTCGTCCCAGTAGAGTAAGTCTCCAGCCTTCCCGATATTTTGCGAGGAATAAAAAACTCTATCAAAGGAGAATACAGCTCTATCTAGCTGATCTTTTTTTTCAAATCCAGGGAAAGTTTTAAAGCTAAAAAGATACATAACCAAAAGTCTGTAGATTACATGCATAAAATCAAGGGAAAATGATTGGAATTGATTTTTAGAAAAAAAAAGATACAACAAAATATATTGAAAAATATAATTTTAGACAAAGGAATAAAAGTATCAAAACAATAATGATGTATAATTTTACTATCTTAAAAATACTAAAATGAAGTACGAATGGAGAAAAAAAGAAAAGGATATCTATATACCCAAAGAAATACCCACTGTAGTAAAAATACCAAAGATGAAATATTTTTCCATAAGTGGGGAAGGTAATCCAAACGACAATCCGGATTTTTCGGCGAGGATTGAAGCTTTATATTCCATCGCTTACGCGGTAAGAATGATGCCCAAAAACGGATATACTCCACAAGGCTATTTTGAGTATACAGTATATCCATTAGAAGGAATTTGGGACTTGACAGACAGAGGAAAGATCGAAAAGATTATAAATAAGGATGAATTTATATATACTATCATGATAAGACAACCAGATTTTGTAACTGTAGAGGTAATGGTAAAAGCCCTAGAAATTATCAATAAGAAAAAGCCAAACCCTCTTTATCAGGAAATAAAATTCGAAGAGATAGAAGATAGTTTATGCGTGCAACTTCTTCATATTGGTTCTTACGATGAAGAATACAAAAGCTTTGAAAAGATGGTAAAATATATGTCAGATAATAATTATGAAAGAAGAAATCTCACGCATAGGGAAATTTATTTATCTGATTTTACCAAAACAGATCCCCAAAAGTTAAAGACAGCATTAAGGTATTTTGTAAAGAATAAAAGATAAATAAGTAAAAAACGTTTCAGCATTTTTTCTATTGTGCTAATTTCATTAGCATAAGAAAAACATTACCCCTAAGTTCTATCATAAAAGCATTAGTGATGTGAGTGATAATTCCCTCTTTTTTAAGCGCTAAAAGATGAGGTTGATACCAAAGATTTTCATCCCCACCATGGATATTTCATCGCATCATCCTAGAAAGAATAACTCAAATTTCAGCTCTTGTAACTTGTCAAAGAGGATAAAAGTTCGGTTTTACCGTTTCCCCATTTGCATAATATCCCATCAATCATAGCTGACAAACTTTCTCAATATATCACTGTAATTCTGCATTGATGTGAGAAATATCTTGAAATTCTTTACATCCAGTTATTAACGTATTGGGTTCTTGGTTGAGTATTTTTGTCGCATAGAGAGTAATTGCTTTTGCCATTTCTGATCTTGTGATTCCATCAATCATTCTTGCAGTTGTATAACTATCCATAGTAGTAATTCAGTGTTTGAAAGCTCGCTCATAAGCTATTTCATATTCAGATTTATTTTTATTTATCTCAGAAGGGCTCGTCTCTGCACTTCCATGCCCATTTTCCAAAGATTCTCAACAAGTGCCATCATAATAGCTTTGGCTAAAATCTCCATTTGGGCAAATGTCTTGACAGCTCCGCCTCATCCATTTCCTCCTCCTAAGCTCTCTCATCCAGAAGGGGTAATTCGACTAATAGTCAGATAAATTTCTCAAGTATTTCCTGTTCAATCATGAAAAGCTACGATTTCGTCAAAGCTATTAGCAAAATACGTTTTTGTATAAAGTGATCCTGTTCCAGACCATCCAGGGGAAATAAGATATCATGTTTTATTTAATAAAAGAGTAGCTATGACAGAATTATTAGTAGGAGTACTTGGAGAAAAAGAAAGTACTCAGAAAATACTGTCTACATCATGTAAGGTTGTAGAACAGAGTGAAGAATTTCCAACGTGATCCGTAATAGTGACATAACAAGTAGTTCCTGTTCGAGTGAGGATG
>CAZEFV010000078.1:3044-4308 GCA_964511595.1 uncultured Candidatus Peribacteria bacterium | reverse complement strand
TAGTAAACATTATATCACAAATTTTTGCAAAAGTTCCCATCATTCATCACTAATAAAAACCTCTTTCCCCATGACGTGAAGGGGGTTTTTTCAAGGATACATTTTAATAATTTGAATCACTTCATGAAATTGCGAAGTAGTAAGATGTGAAGTGTCCATTTCTATTAATCACTTCAATTCTACATTGTTAGTTTCTGCTTCCGAAAAAGGTATTCAAAGATCATCTGCATTTTTGGCTAATCATCAGATATTATTTTTTTCTTCATTCAAATTGTCATCTTCAAATTCTGTTACGTCTGAGGATTGAGAATCATTCTGCAACACTTCTCAAAAATCAGAACTATCAAAATCTGACAAAGAAGATCATGTTTCATCAGCATCTTCTTCATCTTCTATACTATTAACCTTTTCTTTCTCTGATATAAAGTTAGTAGAAGAATCAGAGGGAATAAAAGGCTGAGAAAAAACTGGTTTTAATTCTTCTCATCTCGCCTTCATCACTGAGACTACCGTATCCTGAGGATCAAATAATCCTCCAGCAAGATTTTGCAACTTTTCATAAGTTGTTTTTATAATTTTATAAACATTGATTCTGCTTTTTTTGACTCAATCTTTGGTTTCATAACATTTTTTAGCTCCTGATAAAATCAATAAATCAAACTTTTCAAGTCCACATAAATCAGTCAAAAACACCTCAAAATCAGCCGTTATATCCGCGAATTTCACAAAAAAGCCTTTTTTCTTTGCTTTTCTAATATCTTTAATATAGGCAATAATCTCAAAATAAGGATATTCATCTTTAGTTAAAACTTGAGACAAAAAGGAATGTTTTTTAGCAAATTTATAAAAACCATCCAAAGGATTTCCCGAAACAAAAGTTTTAAAAACTTCTTGTTCCATCATAATTTTTTGCATATGGCTTGCAGGATCAACACGTTTAAGAGGAATAACGGTTTCCAGACCACCAAAAAGCCCCTGATCCGCATTCGCTGAAGTTTTAATCCAGTCTTGAATAACTTCTACATTTCCCCACAATACTTTACGATCAGCAAAACTATCCAAAGCACCAGATTTAATCAATCATTCAAGAGATTTTTTATTAATCACGTTCGCACACCTTTTACAAAAATCCTCCAAAGAAAGATAATTTCCTCATCTTTCTCTCTCTTTTTGAATAAATTCACCTACATCAAACCCTACCCCTTTGATAGAGATAAATCCCAGTCTAATTGATTCACCGATTGCCGCCACATGATTATAAGAT
>CAZEFV010000078.1:0-3034 GCA_964511595.1 uncultured Candidatus Peribacteria bacterium | reverse complement strand
GGTCAAAAAAGCTGAATACCATGTTCTTGAGTTTCTGAAATATATCCACTCTGCGTATCCACATCTTCCTCTACCGATCTAATCAGAGCCGCATGAAATTCAATAGGATAATGTGTTTTAAGAAAAGCTGTCTGATAAGCAATCAAAGCATAACACGCTGCATGAGATTTATTGAAGGAATAATTAGCAGCAGGCATAATCATCTCCTGATAAATCATGCTCGTAGTTTCAGGCTTATATCATCTAAATTCTTCTCATCTTTTTACAAACTCAACCTTCAGTCTTTCCACAACTTCACGCTTCTTTTTCCCAACTCCCCTACGCAGTTCATCTGCCTCAGCTAAAGAAAATCCCGCCATCGCTTGGACCAAAAACATCAATTGTTCCTGATAAACAGCGATTCCATATGTTTTATTCATAATAGGATCCAAGTCTTCAATCAGCTTTTTTCTCTCTTCTTCTACTACTTCTGGTCAATATTTTTGCAATAATTCTGCTCTAAGTTTGGGATATAAATATTCAATGTCTTCTTTACCAAGCCTTCTCGAAATATATGCTGGAATATATTCCATAGGTCACGGGCGATATAGTGCAACCATAGCAATAAGATTATCAAAATTTTCAGGCTTAAGTTCTATCAAATATCTCCTCATTCCAGCAGATTCAAATTGAAAAATCCCAGTTGTTTCTCCAGTTTGGAAAACATTTTCAAACGTAAGGATATCATCAAGTGGCAAATCCAGACTCATTGTATCCAAAAAATATTGAAAATTTTCTGGAAGTTTTTCTCCATTTTTATCAGATCTCGCCTTAATAATTTTGATACAATTTTTGATGATTGAAAGATTGCGTAAACCCAAAAAATCCATTTTCAAAAGACCTAATTTTTCTAGCGTTGGTCAGTCATATTGAGATACAATAGTATGATCTGTTTCTTTACTATACTGAGTAGGGGTAAATGTTGTTACGGGTTCTGGAGCAATGATAATTCCACAAGCATGTACTCAGAGTTGACGCATATTTCCAGTAAGAGCGTTACCATATTCGATCGCCAACTTAATTTTTTCATCATTTTCATAAAGTCTTTTTATTTCTTGATGTTCATCAGCTGGCGTTTGGGTAACAAGAGATAAAAGTCAGACTTTATCAGGAATAAGGTTAGAAACATAGTTAGACTTTTCAAAGGGGACTCATAAAGCTCTAGCAGCATCTTTAAATGCAGCCTTTCACGCCATCGTCATAAACGTACCAATAGAACAGACATTTTCTACACTATATTTTTGAGTAACATATTCAATGACCTGCTGTCTCAAAGTATCTTCAAAATCAATATCAAAATCTGGCATAGAAACTCTAGCAGGATTGAGAAATCTTTCAAAAAGCAAGTCAAAAGGTAAAGGATCTATTTCTGTAATTCCAACAAACCATGCCAAAACAGATCCAGCACCAGAGCCCCTCCCTGGTCAAACGGAAATTTGATGAGATTTTGCCCAACGTACATAATCTGATACGACCAAAAAATAAGAATTAAATCCCATTTCTGTGATTACTTTGAGTTCATATTCCAAACGTTCGATATAATCTGAAAGAGAAAATCTCACGTCCAATCAAACTTTTCTATCTTTTTCTTTTGCAAGAATTTGTAATTTAAAAGAAGTATACGTCTGTTCGGTCAACATATGCAGATCCGTTACAGAAGTCTCATTCAAAGGTTTTTCCAATTGTCATTTATTATTTTTTTTAGAGAGACGGACTAACATATCATCATCCCAGTCAAGCTTAAAACGCGTTTTCATTCCACGATATGCAGTAAAACGCAGTTCAAATTCATCACGAGTCATAATAGGAAGTGAGGGTGTAATCGTCATAGTATCAAATGTAATTTTTTCCTCCCTGAAAACAAGAATAAAAATCTGACTTAGTTTTCTCATGTGATTCATAAATGCAGAAATCCGTTAAGAACTATTGATTTATCTTACAGTTTCAGTATAAAACCAAATAATTATTTTATTTTCTATCAGATTTTTTATGACTGATTGTTTGTTTTGTAAAATTGTCGCTGGAGAAATACCTTCTTATAAAATTCGAGAAAATGATGAGTTTGAAGCAATTTTAGACGCATTTCCAGAAGTAAAAGGGCAGACATTAGTAATTCCAAAGAAACATTACGATTCTGACATATTTCTAATTGATGAGACAGGTTTTTATGAGAGATATTTACAGGCAGGGAAAAAAACAGCAGAAATCTTAAAAAACTGATTACAAGTAGAAAGAGTTGGACTCATAGTAGAATGATTGATGGTCAATCATGTACACTTGAGGTTATATCCACTTTATCCTCATATTCATATTTCCATCGAAAGTTGAGAAAAAATAGAATCAAACGATCTTTTAGAAATGCAACAACTTTTGACTTGAAAAGAGAAAAATAATTAGTAAAATCAAAGAATAATTATTTTAATATCCAGATTTTTTTATCCTTTATATTTTCGAGCTAATGAAACTTGATGGAAAAGCTATCCAAATGGCTATGATGCAACTTGTTGAAGATTATAAATTTGATCCATATCAAATTCTAGAAATATCTAAATTAGGAATAAAAGTAGGTTTTAAAAAAGATTACCCTGATTACAAAAAGTCAGATATTCTTGTAGATATCGCCGATGACGGAACTGTCAAGATTTACAAAGCAATGGAAATCGTAGAAGAAGTTGAGGATCCAGATACTCAACTTACTTTATCAGAAGCGAAAAAAATCAGAAAAGATGCAACAGTTGGGGAGAAACTCCTCGAAGATGTTACTCCTGAAACAATGGAACTTTCTAGAATTGCCGCTCAAGCAGCAGCACAAACTATCAAACAAAACCTTAAAAATATGGAAAAGGAAAAATTTTATGAAAAATTCAAAGATAAAGAGGGAGAACTTTTAAAAGCGAAAGTACTAAAAGTACAAGGAGAAACGGTGTTATTAGAAATTGATCAAACTACAGTCGTTTTACCTAGTGAATGACAATTACCAAATGTACATTACGAA
>CAZEFV010000077.1:0-4362 GCA_964511595.1 uncultured Candidatus Peribacteria bacterium | reverse complement strand
ACCGCTCAGACTGAACTTAGTAAAACCTTATTCTAGACTTTGAAACCATTTCAGAGGAAATAATCCCCTTCAAAGATCTTGAAGTAATAAATAAGTTTTCCTATGTTTTGGAAAAGCCTGAATTACAACCTTTAGGAAACGAAATAAACAAAACTATCCTTGAATTAACAAAAAAAGAGGTAAAAAAATTTTTATGACCAATTCATCCTCCAAAAAATAAAAAGAAAAATGATCCTGCAGCGATTGAAGCATATAAAACAGCAGAAAGATTAAGACAAGATTTAGATCAAGAATTGATTGGCATCTCTGATCTTCATATCTTTATCAATAAAATATATACTTTTTTTTCAGACAAAAACAAAGAATTACCTATCGCCAAGATCAGAATAACCAACCAAAAGATAAAAGAAGAGTTAGAAAAGAACTGACAAATACAGCCAACAGATCTCATGGGAGGTAGCAAACAACGAGATCATATAGCAAAAAAAAATATGGACGCACTACTATCTTTAGAACTCACGAATGGTCTTCAAGCACATCTTTCTACAGTTATCGATATTGCAGAGCAAATAAACAAGAAATTTAACAACACATTCCCGATGATGACAGCCATTTTTGGGAAACACCCGTTCAATTTCAAAGAACTCATAACAAAAGATTCTCCTTATTATAACAAAGAGCAAGAAATATTACATCAATACAGTGAAGCCTCACGTAATAAAGACGAATCACTACAACAAGAATTAAGCAATAGACGCATAGAACTTTATCGAAAAGCCTATATTGAAAAGATAGAAAAAACAGAACCTGCATTAGCAGAAGCTCTAAAAGAAATTTGAGAACAAAAATTCGTTTTTTCCAAAGTAGATAAAAACAAAATACAGTATTTTTTATCTCGATTGGCCGATAATACAGATTTCAGTAACATATTTGAGACATTTCAACTCATAAATAACCCATTTGAAAAAGAGCAGCTTAGAGTATTCTGTCATAATTTACTAGATTGTTCACAGCAAGAGATCACCCTCCCATGAGGAATAACGCTATTTTTAGAAAAAGAACTTATTGATCAAAATATAGAGCGAACTGATTTACAAAACTTCCAATCCCCACTCCACACTCTTCCTATAAAATTCACCCTGAAAAAACAAAGTTTTGATCAGTTAGATCATACAGACAGAGTAATGGTAAAACAATTATTAGATGGAACAGTAGATCAGAATGGAGACCATATTTTTGAAGGAGAAAAAGTTGGAAGGTTATTGTATCTCTATTTTGTAGGAAAAAATTCTGAGACAAAAATGATCACAGGACTATCTCCAGAAGCAGTAGCTAAGGCAAAAGATATCTTCAAACCAAGACCCATAGAATTAATGCCAGCTATAGAGGAGGAAACACCAGAAAAATTAAATTCACTAGAGAAATTTTACACAACACGAGAATCTATCAAAGGGTACCCTTTTAATGATGAAAAAAAAGGTTTTAAAAACGGAGTAAGGTTAGCAGTATCAATTTGAGATACTGAAGTTCCTCCAAAATGAGGAAAAGCACGAGTAATGGTGACAATTAAAAACATAAAAGATGAATGAGAAAACCCGACCTTCACCGCAGAAATCCACGGAGTGGAAATGAGCTTAGGAGAATGATTAGAATGAAAAAAACGTGAATTTCCTATGACATCTGAGACCTTAGAACAGCTAATACAAAATGGAGCGTACAAACTTCCAGATCCCGATGCATCAACCGATTTTTCAAAACATCTAGAAGAGTTTAAAAAAGCCAATAACAATGGAATGGGATTTCAGGGAGCTGATGTTTTTGACAATTTAAAATGGGGGAAAGACAAGTTCCAAAAAGACTTCACTGGCGAAGGAAAGTTAGAAGATGTAGAATATTTTTGATATCAAGATATGGTATACGATCATGAAGGTAAACCACATCAAGAAAACATTATTTATCATGTAAAATATCATCCTGCTAAAAGAACTTTTACCCTCGACGGGAAGTTTAACGATTATTCAGATGGGGAGAAGAGACGTTATAGATTAAATCCCAATCACGAAATGGATTACAACAGTTTTTTAATGTTTATTTCAGAAAAAAAATTAAAACCACAAAAAAAAGCTGATGCCGAACAACGTATCGCACATCAAAATGAAGAAGATAAAAAACTATTTAACCAAAAACCTTTCAAATTACAACGATTTAGTATTGCTAGTATTGTAGGAGGAATTAAAGCAAAATGGAAGATTATAAAAGACAAAATAGATGCCTATTACAAAGATAAACAAAAAGATTTCGAAAATTATTTAGAAGATGACGCAAAAATTCGAAATACTGTAGAGAAGTTTTTATGACGAATGCCATCAGTAGGTAGTGCTGCCTCAGAACTAATTCGAGACCGTTTCAATCAAAGAGACAAAGAAACCCGAGGAAAGATTGAGTTTTGGCTCAAACGTTTTGAAGGAGATCCAGATTTTGGAAGAACTTTCTGAACTGTTCCACCAGGAATAAGTAGAGAGTTTGGAGATAAAAGTTATAAAGATTTTTTATTATGAGGAGATGACTTTAGAGTAACAAAAACCAAAGAAGGACTACAATTTGGAAAGATAACTCCACTAGAAGGAGGAGATCTTCACAAAGGTGCCGCGCTCCTTTTAGCCAATATTACAAAAGGGAAAGGAATGTACCGCTGACTCAGTGAGTATGAAAATAGTGGACTCCGAGTAGCAAAACTATTAGGACAAACTCATCGAGAAAATTTTATGAAAAAGAAACAAGAACTTTTAGCAGAAATAGAAAGCAATCCACAAAATGATGGACTAAAAGATGAACTAGTAACATGTGAAAAGGAATATATCGTCCGCCAAGTAAGAGGGAATCCTGAAGGAAGATTTGGAAGTATTGAATCTACAGGGTTTGCTCCAGATGGACAGCCAAAATATATTGATAATCCTGCTAAACAAAGATTATCTAACACATTTGGAGATAAACTCGAAGAAGCCTATAATAATTGGAACACGGACAAACAAGCTGACTCCACTTTTAATACCCTCCCTCCAAACTTTAATGCTGCGAGATCAGAATTTGAAGGAAAGTTAGAATCCGGACGTTTTCCAGTGGCTATCGCAAACTTTAAAAAGATGTGTGAACAAGCTAGAACAGAAGATCAATATAGACTTTGTGAGGGCGCTCTTATTACCTTATTCCTTAGTGGAGCATTAAAGACTTACTCCAATTATCCAATTACCAAACGGTTATCAAAAATAGGAAAAACATTCTGACTGATACCGAGTTTTGCAATGAAAGAACGAGATAGTACTCAAAAAATCATGCATCTACTCAAAAAAGCAACGGAGACTCCAGATGGAAAAAATCTTTTTTCTGAATTAAAAGTATGAGGAGCAAGTTATAATCCTAACAACTTTTGACCAGAATCTCATTATGTAAAAATCTGAGATCTTATAAAAGGAGTAAATACGCGACGAACGGCCAACACCTATAACAAAGTGCATGAGTTTTACGATAAACAATTACTTGCAAACAAACGAGATCAAGAACCAAATAAAGATGCAACTCTAAAATTCTTTCGTGATGAATTCTTTAAAACAAGTTATGACAATCTAGATAAGGATATTATGGATAATGATGATGGGATCAATCTATTGGGAGTAAAAACAAATGTTAATGTGGTTAGACAAAGAATGAAATATAGAAACGGAATATTTGAAGGAAATGATGCAAAAGAAATCAAAGTAAAGGCGGATTTTCGAAAAAACGTAAATAAAAACCTAAAAAGCTGAATATCTACAGAATTTGCGATGAGAACTTTTTTGAATCGATTTGAACAATGTGGATTTTCTGAACAATTTAAAACAAGAATCGTAGGAACAATTAAAGCAGCCAAATATTATAAAAATCAAACAATGATTGCCCCCATAAAAAATAGACGAACTGATGAAGGATATAATCCAGGAACACTTGGGGCTAAAGATCGAAAGAAAATGCTTCGACGAGGTTTTAAAGGACAAGTAATGGCAGGATTAGGATCAGGATTACCTCCTCCAGAAATTGATGAGACATTATCGAACTTTTTCGATTTATTTGCGAACAAGATCGATGAAATAGGAAACGAAAAATTTATTGGAGACGTTTTTTGAAGCGAATACAAAGACACAGCACGTCTTAATTTCCTAGGTCGAGATAGATATAACTATTTATTTGGAAAAAACAAAGACGAAGCTTTTCTCGATATCATAGAACCAACAAATCAAAAAACAGAAAATGAAATTAAAAAGAAAGAAAGAGGATTTTTCAACAATAATGCGAACATTTTTGTAAACAAACAAATGAAAGATAACG
>CAZEFV010000076.1:0-4399 GCA_964511595.1 uncultured Candidatus Peribacteria bacterium | reverse complement strand
AATAGGATATAAATATTCTACTATACCGATTTCTTTTGTTTTTAGAAATTTCGAACAAAAATCATAAAAAAAGATGAGAAATCAGATTTTGACTTGATTTTACTAAAGGAAAAGTTATATTTTACACTGTAAGTTTTCTGAAAAGCAGACAAATGCCGTTTTTTTGTGTATTTTTTATCCCATAAACACCGATACCTAATGGACAAAAACAAATTCGAAGGATTAATGGTTACCCTTGCCAGTGTAGATGAGATCGCACAATGGTCTCGCGGAGTAGTTGACAACCCAGATACTGTAAACTATCGTACGGGGAAGCCAAAACAAAACTGACTTTTTTGTGAAGCGATTTTTGGACCAGCTAAAAATTATGAATGTAGTTGTGGGAAATATAAAGGACTCCGTTACAAGGGAATTGTCTGCGACAAATGTGGAGTAGAAGTTACATCATCTCGCACAAGAAGGACCAGAATGGGGCATATTGAATTAGCAGCACCTATCGTGCATGTACGATATAAAAATTCGCCAAATGGAGGAATTCATCAATTACTAGGACTTTCGGCTAATGAAATTGATAAAATTTTAAGTTTTGTAAAATACATTGTTCTCAAACCCGTAGATATCGAAACTAGAAAAAAAATGCAACAAATCCTTCAGGCCGATGTAAACGAAAGATTAGAAGAATTAGATGGACTATTTTCTGAGGAAAAAGAAGGAGAATCAGATAAAAAAAAGCTGAAAGAACTCGAAAAATCATATGAAGAAAACAAAGAATCTCTCGAAAAAGAAAGAATGAGACTAGAAGGAATCATCCTTTCTCTTTCACAGGGGATAACCGTATCCGAAGCTGATTATAGGCATTTTTTCTACAAGTTTTCCAACGAAGTTCAAATGGTATCAGGACCAGACGGTATTCTCAAAATGCTTCAAAATATTGATGTAGAAGCAGAGATTAAAAAAAGATCAAAAGAATTTGTAAATATAAAATCAGAAGAACTTAAGAAAAAAGCAATAAGCTTAATTAAGTTATTAATAAATCTCCATATTTCAGGAGTAAAGCCAGAAAATATGGTATTAAGAAAACTTCCAGTTATTCCGCCAGATCTTAGACCAGTAGTGCAGCTTGATGGAGGGAGGTTTGCAAGTTCCGACGTAAACCTTTTCTATAGACGCGTACTGATGAGAAATAATAGACTAAAAAAAATGATTCAAGTAGGAATGCCCGATGTACTCAAAAAAAATGAAATTAGATTACTCCAAGAATCTGTAAATAATCTATTAGTTTGAGAAAAGAACAACACAGGTAAATCAGGATCCGGCGTGAAAGTATTCAAATCTCTTTCTGACATGCTTTCGGGTAAAGAAGGAATTTTTAGGAAAAATCTTCTTGGGAAAAGAGTAGATTATTCAGGAAGGTCTGTAATTACTGTTGGACCAGATTTAAAACTTGATGAATGCGGATTACCAATTTATATTGCCGTAAAAATTTTCACCCCTTTTATTATGGGAAAACTTATTGAGAAAAAAATCGCTTATACTCCAAAACAGGCAGAAAAGCTGATTAAAGACGAAGATCCTATCGCTTTAAAATTTCTAGAAGAAGTAATCAAAGATAAATATGTACTTCTCAACAGAGCACCAACACTTCATAGACTATCTATTGAGGCATTTAAGATAAAGCTCTATCCAGGGAAAACCATTAGACTTCACCCTTTAGTGTGTGGATCTTTCAATGCCGATTTTGATGGAGATCAGATGGCAGTTCATTTACCAATTTCTGACGAAGCACAAAAAGAAGCCCGCGATTTAATTGCAGCAGACAAAAATGTTTTAAAACCTGCATCAGGAGAGCCAACTTTATCCTTATCCCAAGATATGGTTCTTGGAATTTATTATCTTACGGATTTTTTCGACACAAAATATCCAGAAATTAATACCTATGAAGAGCGACACGAAAAAACACCAATTATAGGAAGATTCGCTAACAAGCAAGACGCATTTAAAGCATTTAAAAACAAAGAAATTGATATTAAAGATAAAATTATGATTCTCGACCAAGGAAATATTATTGAGACAACAGTTGGAAGAGTTATTTTCAATACAGCATTACCAGAAAATATGGAGTTTTTAAACGAAACTGTCACAAACAAAGGGATAAAAAAGCTGATTTCTAAAGTATTTGATGAATATGATATGCCAACAACTGTGAAAATGGCAGATGAGATAAAAGATTTAGGATTCAAATATTCTACAATTGCGGCAGTTTCTATCAACATTTTGGACATGAAAATTCCTGATGAGAAGGCAGCAATTCTAAAAAAAGGAGATCAAAGAATCGATGAAATATTAAAATTATATTTTAAAGGATTTTTTTCAGAAGACGAAAAACACAGAATGGTAGTCGATGTATGGACAAGCATAAAGAAAGAAGTAGAAAAATCTTTAAAGCCTATGATCACTTCAGGGAATGATCTATTTACCATGATTGATTCTGGAGCGAGAGGATCTCAAACTCACCTTACGCAAATTTGTTGAATGAAAGGACTAGTAGTAAATCCACAAGGGGAAATTATCGAGCTACCAATCAAGTCATCATTTGCAGAAGGGCTAAAACCTATTGAGTATTTTATTGCAGCTCACTCTTCAAGGAAAGGGAAGGCCGACACTGCGCTTAGAACCGCAGAATCAGGATATTTAACGAGAAAACTTTGTGACGCTTCTCAGGAAGTAATAATCAGAGAAGAAGACTGTGGATCTCAAGAATATCTAATAATTTCAAAAGATGAAGCCAGCATCAAGGGAGAAAAATTCGGAAATCTAATTTATGGAAGAGTATTAGCAGAAGAGGTTGTAGACGAAAAAGGGAACATTTTAATGCATGCGCAAGATATCATCGACAAGCAACAAATCACGTTATTAGAAAATAGTGATATTCAATTTATAAAAGTTCGTTCACCTATCACTTGTCACTGCCCAAGTGGAGTTTGTCAAAAGTGTTATGGAATGGATCTTTCTAGTAGAAAATTAGCAGAAATAGGAGTCCCTGTAGGAATCATTGCTGCCCAATCTATTGGAGAACCATCTACACAGCTTACGCTTAATACTTTTCACTCTGGAGGTGTTGCAGGACAAGGAGAAATAGCAACTGGTATCGATAGAATTAAACAACTTTTTGAAGTAAGACCGCCTAAAAATCCTGCAATTGTTGCTCCTTTCGATGGAACAATCGATTTTGAAGAAACTCCAGAATGAGGAAGATTTTGATTGATTAGAATTACCTCCGACATCCAAGAAGAAGAATACAAAATCAAAGATGGATATACTGTAAAAGTTAAAGAAGGACAAGTATTAGCAAAATGAGCTACTTTTGCTACAAAAACAAAAGCAAGTAAAAAAGAAACAAAGATTTCGAAAAAATCAGAGTCTCAATTAAAAATATCTGAAACTGGGAAAGTTATCAGAATAACAAAAGACAAAATGATTTTATACAAAGAACCTATTCCAAGTCACTATATGGATTGTTACCAAAAAAGAATAGATCATGAGAAAAAGTACTAAAAGGAGAGATTCTTACAACAGGAGCTTTAGACATCATGGAATATAAAAATATCGTTGGCGATCTACAAGCTCAAAGATATATTATTGCAGAAGCAAAAAAAGTATATGCAGAACAATGACAAGATCTCAACGACAAACATATGGAAATTGTTGTAAAACAGCTTTTCTCTAAGGTATTTATTGAAGATTCAGGAGATTCAAGTTTTATCCCGGGTACATATATAAAATACGAAGAATTTATAAAGAAAAATCAAGAATTAACACAACAGAATAAGAATCTAGCGAAAGGAAAAAGAATGGCTCTTGGATTAACAACTATTGCAAAAGAAACTGATTCCTGGCTTTCTGCAGCATCATTTCAAGAGATGATCCGTGTAATGGTTGGAGCCTCACTACGTTGAGCTGTTGATAATTTAGCTGATCTTAAGTCAAACGTCATTATTGGAAGATTATTACCTATTGGAGAAAACTATAGAAATATGCATGGTTACTAAATCGAAATAAGTGAATCAAAAAAAGATAAAAAGCTGATTCCAAAAAAGAGTCAGCTTTTTTGCTTTTTTTTTAATTTTACGTATACTATATGAGTGAAAATACTTTTATCTTAGAATAACACAAAGATGCCGGAAAATGTAGGATGAATCACATCTTTAGAACAACATCAAGGTGTTGGAATAGATAATTCTGACTCTTCATATCAAAAAATGGATTCTACTCTATTTAAAGATGATAACCCCACACTTTCAAACAAAACAAGAGAGGAAGAAAAATCTACTTTTATCACTTCATACGTGAGGGGTTTTATAATTTGATCCATCATCACAGTAATAAATATTATTCTCAT
>CAZEFV010000075.1:1416-4471 GCA_964511595.1 uncultured Candidatus Peribacteria bacterium | reverse complement strand
TACCGTGTAGACTCCTGTGCAAAACTAAATACTCGATGACGGACTAATTCATGCGACACTCCACGATCACAAATAAAACGTGCTGTAATTCGCGTTTTCTTTGGATCGCTACTTGGAGGAACCAGATATTTTAAATCATCTAGCCATTCATTTTCTAGTAATACACGGTAATTTGTTACTATAAAATGTGTTTTTTTCTCTTCTCCTTTAGATAAGATATCCTCTAGCCCTATTTTGGTTGGATTATCCTCTACATATACTTGTGTATACTTATTGAAGATGTATTTGGCAATTTGTAGATTTGATGATGGTAAATCATTGAACAGCAACGATACTGTTCCATGCTCTAACATTGCGGTATGCCCTTTATTTATTAACATTTCTACAAATTTTGGAGCTGAGGTCTGAGTGATTTTTTCTTCGGATTTATAGCAAGTACGTCCTGCTTTTTCTATCTGAAGGAATAAACCTTCCTCTCCAGGTTCTTGATTAATAATTTTTACTGATGATTCAATTTGATTCATAAAATTTCCTTTTTGTTATTTATACATTTATTTGATACTATTTCCCAAATATCATTAGATACTTGTTCAATACTTTGATTAGCCTTTACTTTACTCCAGCCGTATTTGTCCGCTAGCTGAAGGAAAATCTCTCTACAATGTTTCTGTTTGAGGTCATCATTTTCATAGAGGTGACCTGATTCTACTGCCTCTACATATCTCTCTCCATCTAATAGAATCGTCAAATCCGGCGCAATAAGTGATTTTTGTAACTCTTCCATCTGTGCAAAAGGCACCCCATCTGCAGTTCCCCAAGCAATGCTCGTACCACTATAATTTTCTGCTATGATCCACATCCCTTCATTGAGCATTTTTTCAAGCTGAGGCTGAAAATGCGATTTATTTGCGTAGGCTAAGGTCTGACAAATAAAAGGCGAAAAATTGTCAGGATTATTTTTGTGCCAGATTCTATAGCATACATCACCTAAAAATTCGTCATACAGATGATATTTTAGCGTCTTTACTGGTATTCCTGAAGCTATTAGAGCGTTTGCAAGCTGAGTCACTTGCGTGCTTTTTCCTAGGTTGTTTATTCCATCGATTACGATGAATTTTCCTCTTTCTTTTTGCATATTTTTTTCCTTTTGAATAATTTAAAATTTTATTTATCTTTTTTTCATTATAATCAAAAAAACTCAAAAGTCAATAGAAATAAAAGGCTGAATACTGCGATTTTCTCAGGTTTATCATCTGTTGTTATTGCTTTTGATCGTGAAAAAGATACAGTATTTTATTCACTTATTTTTTGACTGAATTATTTTACTCTCTGGCATTTTTAGTCGATTATGCAGTTACAATCATATATTACTTCCAAATTGAATGACGAACAGGCGTTGGCAGCCTTACATACTGACACTCCTTCCTTGATTATTGCGGGAGCGGGTAGTGGCAAAACTAGAGTACTTACTTACAAAATTGCCTATCTCTTTTGGGGACTAAACGTGCCAACATTTCGTGTTCTGGCAGTGACTTTTACCAACAAAGCGGCAAATGAGATGAAAGAAAGGCTCATCAGCATTAGTAAAGAATTTAGCGAAGAAAAAAATCAGAACGATCTGCAAGAGGGATTTTTTCGTGAACAAGTACCGCATTCTCTGTCTCCTCTGTATGAACGTGATCTGAAGTGGGTTGGAACCTTTCACTCTATCTTTTTAAAACTACTAAAAGAAGATATTGATAAACTTGGGATGAAATATACCAAAAGCTTTGGAATATTGGACGATCAGACGGCAGCAATCAAAGAAGTACTAAAAAGATTGAACTTGACTGAAGCTTTTAAGCCAAGAGATGTTCAATGATTTATCTCAAAGACAAAAAATAATGGGCAAACTCCTGCGGATTTTCTCAAATGAATAAGCGGAGATTATGATGCTACGATGGGGAAAGTATATGAAGAATATCAAAAATCACTAGAAATTCAAAATATTTTGGATTTTGATGATCTGCTTTTTTTACCTTATTTATTATTTAAAAAATCGCCAGAAACCTTACAAAAGCGACAGAATCATTTTGATTATATTTTGGTGGATGAGGCACAAGATACTAACTGGATTCAGTTTGAACTGATGAAAATGATGACTGCGAAGGGCGCGATTATTACGATGATTGGAGACGATTATCAGAGTATTTATGGGCGAAGAGGTGCAATGATGGAGAATTTTCTCAATGTGAAAATGTATTGGCCGAATATCAAAATGTTTAAATTACAGACTAATTACCGCTCAAAACCTCATATTGTAGACGCTGGAAATGCAGTAATTAAGAAGAATAAACATCAATACGATAAGGATGTCAAAGCTCATCGCGCAGGAGAAGATAAAATTACCGTTTTTTCACATCCGAGCGATGTCGATGAAGCGTGAAATACGATTGAACTGATTAAAAAATTTAAAAATAGCTGAAAGTTGAATTCTCGAGGACAAGTAGCTATTCTCTACAGAACGAACTCTCAATCAACGGTTTTTGAAAATATTTTGATCCAAGAAGGAGTGCCTTATAAAATATGGGGAGCCTTTAAATTTTTCAGTAGAATGGAAATTAAAGATGTTTTGGCATATGTAAAATGGTTTCTCAATCCTCAGGACAACATTTCTCTCAAAAGAATCATCAATACTCCTAACAGAAAGATTGGAGATACTACCATGGAAAAAATCGCTGAATATGCATTGGCACATACTCTCTCGCTCTATGAAGTAATTGGTCAGATGTGAGCAAAAAAAATTCCTACTGATGAGTTAAAGCTTACTCCTCAGGCGATGACTGGCATTCAAAACTTTCTCCAAACAATGTCTGAACTGCAAAAGGAACTCGAAACGCTGACGCCTTCAGATTTTTTGGATCTTTTGGTTAAAAAAATTCATTATCGCGATCACTTGATTAAGGAGGAGTGAAGTGAGCAATTAGCGGATGAAAGATATGAAAATATTGGACAATTGATCAATATGGCAAGTAAATATATTGATGATAAAGAAGAATTTGAAAATATCATTAAA
>CAZEFV010000075.1:0-1406 GCA_964511595.1 uncultured Candidatus Peribacteria bacterium | reverse complement strand
ATTGAAACGTGAGACGAGACATTGAGGCAATTTATGGAGGAAGTGACGCTCCTGTCCGATGTCTCAGAAAATGAACAGGGAGAGCTCGACGCTGTCAAACTTATGACGGTACATTCCAGTAAAGGACTCGAATTCTCTATGGTGTTTGTAGTGGGGCTGGAAGACAATATGTTTCCACTCTCCAATTCTACACTTGAAGAAAGTTTATTAGAAGAAGAAAGAAGGTTGATGTATGTCGCGATTACGCGTGCGAAAGATGTTTTATTTCTCTCGTCTGCACAATCTAGGATGACGCGAGGACAGACAAAGCAGAATCCTCCAAGCAGGTTTCTCTCTGAAATTCCTATGGAACTGGTGAAATCGTATGATTTATCCGGAGCGTTATGACACTCTCAGCAGACATTTACCATCTCTGAGTGAGATACCGTCAAGCACAAGCTCTTTGGAACGGGATATGTATTTGAGGTGTATAGTAATATGGCGGTAGTAAAATTTCACAATCCGAAGTTTTGACTCAGGAAGGTGGAAATGAGATTTTTGGAAGTGATGTAATTTTCAGATTTTTATTCTTTTTTTGAAATTTAAATCATAAATGTGCGCCTTTTTTTATCTCCTTGAAGATTGCTCAAATTAATATAATATTTTCAATTAAGTGTTTTATCCTATCATCCTCTGTTCATGCTTTCTATCACTCCTTCTCTCACTTACGCTCTCATCTGAGCATCAAATAATCCTCAAAAATATGGGAATATCGTATTCTTAGATCTTCTCAACTCTGGATATCACATCATTCCCATCAATCCTAACGAAAGTGAAATCGCTGGAAAGCCTGTTTTCCCTACTCTTACTGCTGTTGATGCAAAAGTCGATATAGCTATTTTTGTCGTTCCTCCTCAGATAACCTTGGAAGTAATGAAAGAGGTGAAAAAACTCAATATCTCAAAAGTTTGGATGCAACCTGGAAGTGAAAGTGAAGAAGTCATTACCTTTTGCGAAAAAAATGAAATTGAGCATAATCCTGTCGGCAGCTGTATTATGGTAGAGAGAAGGAAGGAAACTAAAAAATAATACTTCCATCTCGTACCCATTTTGTGGGAATATGTATAAAAAAGTTTTTTGTCAAACTTTGTCTTGAAGTTTACTAGAGTTTTTATATACTCTCGGCTGAAAAGTCAGATTTTATTCTCTTTTTTATTATTCATAATGTCTAGTAATCTTTTGTTTTTGTTTTGTGTATATTTATTTGTCATACAGGCATTTATTTTGGGAATTTTGACAGAAAATTCGATGTTTTTTAAATTGGGAGTTGTAAATGCTGCAATATTAATTTTGGTGGCAATTATCTATTCAATGACTACCAAACCATCAAAAGATCCTAAAAGAAGGGAAGAATTGGAGAGAGTCCC
>CAZEFV010000074.1:0-4509 GCA_964511595.1 uncultured Candidatus Peribacteria bacterium | reverse complement strand
TGCACAGGAGATTATCATCTACGATGAATATACCGACCACTCAGGTCAAGGAGATCCTTGTAAAAGTCAGGCAATCAGTATGCTCTGCTGAGCAGGAAGCCCAAACTGTCCTCAGGAATGTAGAGGTAATAATTTTGTACTTAATATGACGGATTATCTCCTAGAAAATGTACAAAGTCCCAAGACGATCGACGAGTGGTTTAAACAGTATACATTTGATGATCTCTTTTTTGGGAAAATACCAGCGGGAGATTTATCTCTAATTTTAAACACAAGCCTTACCGAGACAGAGTCGAAGACGCGAATAGGGAAGCTTACCGACTATCTCTATATTCAGAATGGTGAGAAATTTATGTTCCATCCCTCGTGATCTGTAAAAACTTCTGATCAGCTAAAATTAGCACGAAAAACAGCTTCTGTAACAAATGAACCAAAAAAGCCAGGACGAAATCTTTCTTACAATTGATCGTGTAATGGAAATCTTGGATTGACAAATGTAAGAAGTAGGTACCAAGGATCTGCGCATGAAATTTCTTGGGCAGAAGAGATCCAATATTGTCTCGGAGGGAAAGATTATAAAACGTTCAAATATCTTTTAGCAGTAGTTATTCATGAAAATGGGCATGTAAGAGATGCAAATGAAAATAAGGATTATATGTCTAAATTGGCTAACATAGCACCATTTCGTGCTATTTGTCGAGATAAATCAGAACTTCAATTAAATCCAAATTATGGAAAAATAGGACATGAAGGAGAACAGGAGTATATTTTTGTGTATAAACAAAATGGTAAATGTGGAAATAGCTCATTTTCGACAGACTATGCTAAAGCTTCTCGAGCAGAGGATTATGCGGAGACGTTTACCTATCTTTTCCTCAAAGATAAACATTTCAACACAACTGCTCGAGGACAGAAACCTACAGATACCAAAGCTTTACAAAAGATATCTTACTTCCCAGCACGATTTACAGGGGATCCTGATATTCCTGAGGATCCAGAAAAGCCGGAAAAAATGTCGAGATACCCAGGATGTGACGCAGACGACCTAAAAGTTGGGAATAATATTATCGCATTATGTAATGTTGGAGCAAATACATCAGGACAAAATGGGTATTTCTTTCAGCGAGGTAATAACTATGGATTTAATTCAAAAATCGATGTGTTGCCAGATGCTGAAACTACAGCAGAACAGCAAAACGCATCAGATGTTACGCCAAGTGCTTATAGCAATGCTCTACGAGTAAAAAAATACTGACGAGATTCATCAAAAAATCTTAACCTTCGAGGAGAAGAGACAAACAACGAAATCGCTCGTCAGTGACCATGTGCAGCAGGATATCATGTCCCTTCAAAATCTGAGTGGGAAAATGTACTTGCAAACTATAAAATTGTAGCGAAAGATTTGAAGCAAGAATATGGAACTGAAGAGTTAGCTTTCTTCAATCTCCTGAAATTAACAGAAGCGGGATATAGAGATGCGGTCTCTACAAAAAAAGAAAACGGAGGAGTGGAACAGGGATTTTTCTGGTCATCTACTCCTAATCGAGGATTTGAAACAATAAGAACAGATGGTCTTCCAAATTTTTATCTCTGAGAACTAGGTGGTGGATTTTTTGATGGTGCTACTTCTACTCAATATGATTCATCAAAAGGTAATTGATATTCTGTACGTTGTTTCAAAAACCTTACAAATCAGCCTAATAATCCGAACAATTCTGGCAATGTAGATAACCCGAACAATTCTGGCAATGTAGATAACCCGAACAATTCTGGCAATGTAGATAATCCGAACAATTCTGGCAATGTAGATAATCCAAATAATTCTGGCAATGTAGATAATCCAAATAATTCTGGCAATGTAGATAATCCGAATAATTCTGGCAATGTAGATAATCCAAATAATTCTGGCAATGTAGATAATCCAAATAATTCTGGCAATGTAGATAATCCGAATAATTGAAGCGATCCAGATGCTCAACTAACTGCTACCTGTACAGAGCAAGATTCCGCGGATGATGGAAATATTGCCTTTATGATCAATAATCAGCCATGTAAAGCAGTCAAAGCCTGTGGACGATTACCACTTAGAATCACAGATTTGGTCGGATGAGCTGCGGTAAAAAGTGTTCGTGTTCAATATTTCTTTCATCCCCTAAATCATGATTCTGTTCTTCGAACAGCAAAGCCGGATGGAAGAATCCGAAATCTCATACCTTATGCGGGAACACAGAGTCAGACTATCACTGCTCGAATTGATGAAGGTGCTAAAAAAACGTTAACCATCTCTTGTGATAAATAATCAAAAACACAAAGATCTTCCAGTAAAAAGCTTGCATTATTGCAAGCTTTTTCTATATATGTGGGATATCTAATTTATTCGATTTTTCCAAAAATTCATGAAAAGACTTCTTACGTTATCTTTGATCTTAACAATTTTCATCCAAAATATCACAACTTCTTACTATCTTTGATTAAAATCTTTCGATAATACTATTGTCAATATTCAGCAAATTGAGTCTCAATACGGTATAAAGATGCCGGTTATTAGCTTTATTTTTGACCCTTGGAGTAAACAAAATGTTCCCGGATTGATAAATGATATGGCAGACGAACTTGGGAGGGAAAGAATTTATCATCTTACCATTTCGCCAAATCAGTTAACAGCTCAGCAGGTGGCGAGTGGCGCTTTTGATGCTGAATATCTTCAGGTTTTTCAAGTAATAAAAGAAAAAAAACTGAAAGTGATTTTTCGTACTATGCACGAAATGAATGGAGGACGGTATCCACGATCATCAAATCCTGATGCTTTCAAACAAGCCCGAATTCATGTACGAAATCTTTCACGTACAGTGTGACTTGACCAGAGTGATATTCTTTTCGATTTCTCTGTCAATCATCGAGATATGCCAACGACTGTTTCAGTTCCTTCACAAAAATCGCCACTTACAAAATGCACGCCAGATCGCACAGATTGTTATCGTTTTGAGGATTATTATCCCGGAAATCAATATGTGGACGTAGTTGGTTTTGCCTTTTATAATCGAGGGAAAGCTACCTCTTCTCGTCAGCGACTCACTCCCGAACAAATCCTCCTTTCTCCGACACGAAATACTCTTCCAAGACTTCAGAAACTCAATAAACCACTTATTATTGACGAAGTAGGTACTACAACTGTGCGATATGATGGGACTTACTCTAGTCAGAAATCACGTGAAATCTATCTTTCAGACACAGAACGCAAAGAGTTGCGATTAACTCAACTTCAAGCCTTTTTACAAAAATATCCAGAAATTTTGCTTGCCGTATATTTTAATGTAGATTATACCGCAGGATTACAAGTTCCTATGGTAGGAGAGGCAGATCGATCCGTCATTGATATCCAAAATGCACGTACTTATCAGTCTTTTTTCTCTCTGTATGAAAAATCATCTCATGAGCTTGATTTGCTTGCCTCTCATTTTCTCAATTCTCAGATATTAGAGATAGAAGGGAAAACTTTTATAGCCCAAAAATCTCTCGTCAAAACGATAACTTCACTTAATACTATGATAGATCAAAAGATAGCAAAATCTTGAATTTCTATCTGAGAAAATCTCTCAGGAGACAAAAAGTCTGATTTGATAAAAAACCTCCTTTCCATAGGTGTACGTGATGCAAAGATCAAAAAAAGTCTTGAGATTCTGTCATCGTTGCAGTAACAAAAAAAGAAGCATTACTTAATAATGCTTCTTAGAAAAAGTGTCTTTTCTAAAATAATTCTCTCAATTTCACCTCGAATAATACCGAGGCGACCAATAATTGCTCCGTAATCCTTCAAAGAGAATTCCAATTTACAGATATATACATGGGAATTTTCTCGTATCGCATAATGTATCTCCCAACCGGAATAACGCTCGATGCGATTGTACCAATTTGCAACTTCATAGAGTTTACACTCTTCATGCAAAGATACGAATTCTCTTTCCCCCTTATATTCTTTTGTATATTCGGTTTGATATATTTTTTGGTATTCAGTGATATCATAGACATCTGAAAATTTTAGGTGAATATTGAGAGGGGAATAGTCAAAAACCAATTGAGATAAAATATCTTTGAGTTTCATATTAGCTTCCTTATATTTTTATTATATCTCCTATAAAATAAAAATTTTATAAAAGAAGTCAAAGAAAATAGATTGACTTTTAAATAAAATGATTTTTTCGTAAAAATATATAACGAATTTTTAAAGAAAATCACTAAATTATCTATGCGCAGAAGAAGCTTTTCACTGAGTCATCCTTAATCTATAACTACAAAATTCTTTTTTTGACTAGAACTTAGCTACAAATGAAAAGATCCCCAATTATTGGGGATCTTTAAGAAAATATGATAGCATTCTATCCTCCTTCGGTAAACGTTTTTACAAATCGGAATACAAGACTGACGATTAACCAAGAAAGTCAGATAATTACAATTCCAATAGCAGCGTGTTTGAGTACGCGTTGTCCATTTTTGAATTTATTTTCATCA
>CAZEFV010000073.1:0-4544 GCA_964511595.1 uncultured Candidatus Peribacteria bacterium | reverse complement strand
ATTCAAAATGTCCTGTTTTGAACATTTCCTTCATCATTGCAAAATGGGGATCTCCTCAAAGTTCTTGTTTGGAAATGTTAGATTCGTATTGAGCTTTTGCTAGCAGGTAGACTACTTCATCGACTTCTTTTACTAAACCTTGTTTGCTTTTATTGATTGAGCGGAGGATAAGACGATGAAGAGGAAGTAGTATGACAAAAACGACAATTTCTGCGAATACCAACCAAAAAATGACCATAGCCATTAAAGGAGATAACGCAAAGAAAAAAGCGATCGTCTCTACACTTCGTAGATAAAAATGTTCTAATTCTCGTAGGATATCGACAGCTATTTGTGGCATTGAGAGGATGAAAAAAGAGATAAATTTGCTTTTCTATATGTTTTTTGGTATACTCATATAAGGTTTTATTTCAAGCTCTTTTCATTCATGAAGAAAATTTTATTTTCCTTATTATTCTGATTTTTTTGTCTGTGAATGGGGGGTTGATTAATCACAAATACGGCTTTTGCACAAGGAGAAAATCCAGATCCAAAAGATCCACCAGCTCCTACTGAAGAAAATCCAGAGAAAACACCAGATAAAGGGGATAATAATATGGGGATTAACATCACTCCAGAATGTATGTTAGGAGTAGGATGTAAGTTTGATATCCAAAAAACATTAGGTTTTAAAAAAAATACAGGAAATGAAGAAGAGACGTCTGTTCTCCTATTTGTCCAAGATGTGATTTTGGCGGCGACGATGTTTATTGGGACAGTCGTCACGATTGTTTTGATTTTTAGTGGGGTTTTATTTATTGTGGCAGGAAGAAAATGAGATGCTGGGCTACAGAAAAAAGCTACTCAAGGGATACTTTATGCGATTATTTGACTGGTTTTGGTGACCTGCTCGTATGGGATTATCCAGTTATTTAGATATATTGTTTCGACATAACAGGAAGAAGAAATCTGATTTTTATTTCTTTTTGTTTTAATCACTATTATCTCGCTTTGGAGCGAAAGGTGGATTGAGGTAACGGTGATTTTGTGGTAATGAAGAGATACTCACAAAATCTTCATCGTCTAAAATCAGTTTTTGAGAGGCTAAATTTTCTTGTAATCTTGCAAGAGATTGTGATTTGGGGATGGCAACACATCCTTGCTGGAGAAGTCGAGCAAGACATACCTGAGCTACGGTAGTTTCATGTTTTTTTGCTATTTTTTGGATATGGGGATTCTTGAGAAGATGTCCATGTCCAAGTGGAGAATATGCCGTCAATATCATTTTTTTCTCCTGAATAAAAGATTTGAGGAACTGCTGATTTAGTCCTATGTGATATTCTATTTGGTTGGTAAAAATTTGTCATTCCGTATAATCTCGTGCATGCTGAAGCTGAGAAAGCGTAAAATTTGATACTCCAAAATGTTTTATTTTCCCTACATTTTTTAGTTTCGTCATCACGTCGAAACATTGCTCATGCTCTGAAAGTTTCGTTGGTCGGTGTAAAAGAAGAAGGTCAACATAGTCTGTCTGGAGCTTTCACAAGCTCTGTTCTAAAGAATTTTCCAAGCTACTGTAATTATCAATTCGTACTTTGGTAGTGAGCCAGATTTCTTCTCTTTTTTTCTGATTTTTTGCTAAAAATTCTCTTAATCCATCTCCTACTTCTTGTTCGTTTTCGTAAATTTGTGCAGTATCGAGATGACGATATCCTGTTTCCAGAGCAGAGACAACCGCATTATAGCACTCTTTTCCTTTTAATTTTCGTGTGCCTAATCAGATATTTGGGATTTGCATTTTTACTGTCAAAAAGAGATAAAAATCTGACTGGAATTCAGTATAAGAATTAGTATCTTTGTATCAAGGTTTTATTTTATTATTACGTAAAGTATGGCTTTAGGACTGCTCTTTTATGGGAGACTGGAAAAAGAAAAGGGATTTGATGGGATCATCGAGATGATTAGATGGTCAATCAGTACTCCTCAAGCAGAAAAAATGGAATTTTTCATTTTTTGATCAGGAAGCCTCGAAAAGGATTTATTGCCTCTGACAGAATACTCTCACGTTCATTTTTTTTGATTTCAGCCATTGGGGAAAATCAAGTCTTATCTGTGAAATATTGATTATTGTCTCATGCCTTCAGATTTTTTAGAGACTTTTTGACTTTCTGCATTAAATGCATTAAGCTGGGGGATCCCTGTAGTTGGATACAAAAAATGAGGTTTAGAACCCTTTATTGAGGGTGAAAATAATTTATTTAGTTATCAAGGGAAAAATACGTGAGAAAGATTGATCAGCCGAGCGAGCGTTGTTACAGAGACGCCACCAGTTCGTAAAGTTGAAAAGAAACTTGATCTCTCTTATTATTCAAAAGAGGCTCGGTACGAAAGATTTCTGAAGATGCGGGAAAGCACCGCTCCAAAGTGAGAAAAAAGGAAAATCATACTCGTTTCCGATTTTATCAATAAGGTAGGAGGAATAGAAACCTATCTTTATGAGGTGAAAGGGATATTGGAATCTCATGGGCATGAAGTATTGCTTCGAGGCGGATATTTACCTAAAGGGAAGTTAGGGAAACTTAGAATTTATGCTGGACTCATTTTAGCTCCCTTTAATTTTTGGGATGCTCGAAGTTTTAAGAGATTTTTGGGGGAAGAGAAACCAAATCTTATACGATATCATTCATTGTTGAGAAATTTGGGAGGAGGTGTGGTAAATGTCGGTAGTAAGTATGCACATCAAAGTCATGAGAAAAAAACACTTTGGATGACTTACCATGATTTTGGATACTTTTATCCCTATCCTAAAGAATTATACTCGGTAGAGCAGATTGAGACTCCGCTCTCTCCCCAGCATTTTATGTCTGCTGTGAAAGATAAGAAGATTATCTGGAAATTGGCTACGTTTTTTAAATATCTTTGGCTATATCCACTAAAAAAACAGTTAAAAAAGCAGATCGATTTACATTTGGTTCCTTCCCCGTTTATGGAAGAAATTGTGACTGAGAGTTATGGAATCTCAAAAGGGAAGGTAAAAGCACTTGAGCATTCTGTGCAAGAATAGAAAGCTTTTAGTTAAAAAAAAGACTTTCTCAGACATTCGTTATCATCTATCTTTTAAAAGTCAAGAAAAAGTTTGTTTTTCGCGTTGTTTTTTTGAAAGAAAAGTATATTTTTATGTTTTGGTTAGTTAGATTGGGATTCTTTTCTTTCAGACTTTTTTATCTTTTTTGATATATATTCTCTCATGTGTAATCACGAATCTCACGATCATCTGTATACACTGCGTCACTCTCTCTCGCATATTATGGCACAGGCTGTCCAAAGAGTACAGCAAGCAGATGTAGAAATTGCTATTTGACCTGCAATTGATAATGGATTTTATTATGATTTTCTTTTTTCTCCGGAAAAACAGATTAAAGAGGAAGATTTGCCTAAAATCAATGAAATGATGGTCAAAATCGTCAAGGAAAATCAGCCTTTTACCCGTTTGGATACGAGTAATGACGAAAGTAAATATATTGTAAATGAGATATTGAGGCAGAAATATAAGGCTGAATTGAGAGATGAATTTGCTGCTGCTGGTGAAGGCATTAGTTTTTATCTCAATAGCATCCCTGAACAAGCAAAAGATCAGCTTTTAAAAGGAGTAAATCCGGAATATATCAGCTATTATGAAGGAGTGACTGCGTATTTTCAGGAGAAGCATCCTGCAGAATTTACAGGCAGATTTGTGACTTTTTTGGATATGTGTGAAGGACCACATGTAGAAAGTGTAAAAGAGATCGATCCGAGCGGATTTAAGGTAGCGAAAGTAGCAGGTGCATATCGAAGAGGTGACGAAAAAAACGTGATGATGATGAGACTTTATGCGTATGCTTTTTGTGCAAAAGAGGAACTCAAAGAATACCTTAACTTTTTGGAAGAGGCAAGAAAAAGGGATCATAGGAGACTTGGGAAAGAGTTAGATTTATTTATCTTTTCTGATTTGATTGGTCCTGGATTACCGATTTATACCGGAAGAGGGAATATTGTAAGAAATGAAATTATTAAGTTTTCTCGTGAACTGCAGTCTGGAATTGGATATGAAGAAGTACATACTCCTAATATGAATAAAGCAGAACTGTTCAAGATTTCTGGACATTATGATAAATACAAAGACGATATGGTTATTGCGAAATCTCATTACAGTGAAGAAGAATATTATCTCAAACCTATGAACTGTCCTCAACATACACAAGTTTATGCTTCTCGTCTCAGAAGTTATAGAGATTTACCTGTGAGAATTAGTGATTTCGCCAACCTTTATCGTGATGAAAGACCTGGAGAATTGACCGGACTTACTAGACTAAAATGTTTTTGTCAGGATGATGGGCATGCTTTTTGTCGTGAAGATCAGATCCAACAGGAATTTGAATCTGTACTTGGGGTGATAAAAAAAGCACTTACCACGTACGGGATGAAGTATACTATCAGACTCTCTCTACGAGATCCTCAAAACAAGCAAAAATATCTCTGAGATGAGAAAACTCGAGAGAAATCACAAGAAATTTTGGAGCAGATTC
>CAZEFV010000072.1:3783-4728 GCA_964511595.1 uncultured Candidatus Peribacteria bacterium | reverse complement strand
CTACAGCACGTTGCTCTTTTGACTGTGCAGACAATAAAAATTATCACCGAGATACAGACTTAGGTAGCTGCGTTCCGAACAAAAGTTACTGTGATTACAATTATCTACCGTCTAATGCGGTATGGAATGTCGGGGATACAAATAACACTACTGGAGATGGCGCCCGTGTTCGAAGTGGTCCTTCATGGACAGGATCACGAAATATTCTGACAGAACCAACTACCCCGTATAGATACACCAATACAGAAGATAATATCGGATCCAATGCTTGTACTTTCCGTTGTAGAAATGAAAATGTTGCAAATGGGTATCATCGAGATGCTGTGACAAAAAGCTGTGTTACCAATCAGGAACGATGTAAATTACCTCAAAACGCTCAATGGTATAAAGGATTCTCAAATCCAACCGCCCCTACGATTCTGGATAGACAGCGAAGTATAACGGGTAGTTTAGGACGACTTCCACCTACTAAAAAACCTTTTATGTATTACGAACTCTATGCAGGGTCTACATGACTTAGCACAGCACAGCTGACCAATAGTTACTGTCTCTTTGATTGTAAGACAAATTATCATCGAGAGAATAAATATAGATATTGCGGGTTTAACCGAATAGCATGTGATAGTACGCCTGCCAATGCAAGCTTTGTGAATAATACCTCTAATGTGCAAACTTATTATAAAATGAAATGGAATACTACGGATAAAAAATGGGGAGAAGTAGGAAAGGCATATATTCAGTTAAGAGAAAACGCTGCAAATATTACCGAAGAAGATATTATGGCTTTTTGTCAGAGTCGATTGGCAAAATTTAAATGGCCGAAATATGTGGAATTCATTGATGAATTTCCAAAGAATGATGCGGGAAAAATAGATCGGAAAAAACTAAATAAACAAGTAAATAATAATCAATTAATTTAAAACAGAGAAGTATGAAAACAATTAA